>DNPQ01000480.1:782-8682 GCA_003501335.1 Bacillota bacterium | reverse complement strand
TCCAATATTCTCCGTTATAATCTTGAAAGTTCCACCAAGGAAGTCTATTTAGAGGAAGAATTGGCAGTCATCAAGGAATATGTTTATATTCAACAAGCTCGTTTCGGATCGCGAATCCGATTTGACACTATTCTACAAGCGGATATCGGTGTCGTTCAAATCCCCCGTTTTATCATCCAACCCTTAGTGGAAAATGCAATTATTCATGGAATTGAGCCTAAGGAGACCGGCGGGGCGGTTCGGATTAGAATATTTAAAAAAGATAATGCCATATTCATTAGGATCGTTGATAACGGCATCGGAATTTCTCAATCTCAAATCAACCGGGTCCTATCCGGAAGCGACGAACCTTATCTAAAAGGCCATACTACCGGTATCGGGCTTACCAATGTCCGCGACCGGCTTATTCTTTATTACAAAGACTCAAGCTGTTTCTGCTTGTCCAGTAAACTAAATTGGGGAACCGTTATTACGCTCAAAATAATCCCTACTAAAGAAGGTGCCGCTGATGTATAAATTATTGATAGCCGATGATGAACAGCTGGAACGGGAAGCCATTCGATTTATTATCCATCAGAATTTTCCGGATATCTTTGAGATCTTTGAAGCCGCCAATGGCAGAGAAGCATTGACGATCGCCTTTTCTGTGAAGCCGGACCTAATTTTTTTTGATATTAAAATGCCCGGTGTCAATGGTCTCCAAGCTGCTGCTCAGATTGGCAAGGGCCTCCCGGAATGCCGGATTATCATTGTCACAGCATATCATTATTTCAATTATGCCCAAGAAGCACTATCCCTTGGCGTGGATGAATATATCACCAAACCGGCTCCGTCCGAAACCGTTGTTGCGACAGTGCAGCGTGTAATTACCGCTATCGAAACAAAACGCGTTAAAGGTCGTACAGATGAAGAAAAAGAACGACGTCTCCAGCAGATAACCCAGTATTTCGAAGATAACCTTTTGGTTTTAATCGCCTATGGTGAGATTGAAGAAAAAGAAATTGAAGAATATCTTGATATCCTCAATTCTAATTATCAAGCCTTTTTATCCGTAGTGACATCCGTTTTTTGTCAACATGTTCCCGGCGAAATTGTAGCAGACGCTGAAAAAAGAATTCTAAACAAGCGATTGGTGGACTGGTTGAAAAGTTACTTTCAAAAGATCGGTTATCATGCCTTTATCCGCTCTATCGGGCAGGAAATATATATCTTGCTTCTTTTCGATGAATCGCCGGACGAATATCAATTCCGCCTTAAAGGGATTCAACTCTTTACAGAGTTAAATAAATCTCTCTCCGACGAACTGCAAATCACTTTGAGCATAGGAATAGGAAGAGTCAATAATTCCGTACATGATATCTATCAGACATTTTCCGAGGCCAAGCGAGCCTTACACTATGAAACGGAGCCGGGTTCGATTGTCTGTTTCGGCGATATTCAAAAAAGCAACCGGAAGACCATCTACCCGCTTAATAAAGAGACAAGTCTTTACCAGTGTATTTCCCGGGGGGATCGTCTTGGTGCCGAGCATCTGTTGGAGGATCTATTGGAATGGACTTTGGATAACTACTCCCATCTTGAAGTTTACCGGCAGAAGGTATACGAGTTGTTATTGGCGCTGCTTTGCGAGACCTATACCACTACCCATCTGACGGAGTTTGACATTAGCACGGAGGAGCTTAGCCGGAGCATCAACTTACTCGATAAAAGAGAGGATATCCACCTTTTCGCCAAGGATTATCTTTTAAAAAAGATAACTGAAATCAACACAATTAAAGCATCGCGAGCCGATGCCCTATTGACTATAGCGATTAACTATATGGAAATCAATTATCAAAACGATCTTTCTCTGGAAGAGGTTGCCTCCTTCATTCAAATCAGCCCGTTTTATCTGAGTAAAATCTTTAAAAAAGAAATGGGTGAAAATTTTATTGACTATTTAACTCATATCCGAATTTTGAAAGCGAAAGAGTTCTTAGCCAATCCACTTTTGACCATCAAAGACATCTGCCACCAAGTGGGTTACAATGATCCTAATTATTTTGCCCGTGTCTTTAAGAAAAACTGCGGCCTAACCCCCACCGAGTACCAGGCTAAATATTCTTGCTAAAAAAATCCCGATATTTTGAATTTGTACAAAAATATGCTATAAACACCAATTTTCTATAGAGGCTTCACAATATCTTTATAGAAAATTAATATAATATTCAACTAAGATTTAACAACTTTTAGATTAAAAAATTAAAGGGAGGTTTAAAAATGAAAAATTTTAGGTGGTTATGCGTAGTACTGGCATTAGTTGTTGTATTTAGTCTTTTTTCAGTTGGCCAAGCCGCACCCAAACAAATTACCCTGCAAATCATCGATGTCGCCGGCAGTAAACAAATGGTCGGAGCGGCAGTCGATGCTTTTGCCGCCCAGAATCACAATGTAAAAATCGATTATGTAATTGGTACTTCACCGGAGTTGCCAGCCAAGATTAAGGCCCAGCAAATGGCCGGTAATGTTGAAACCTGTGTCGTATTTACCGGTTATGACGCGATGGGATCCGGTTCAGTGCAACACATCTGGGAACAAATTTTACCGGAACAAAAGAAATATTTCCCAGGGCTTGAAAAGAATTATCTCCCTGCCGCCAAAAAAGCCTATGATCTCTTTGGTGGTTATGGAATCGTGTTCGCGTGGTGTCCGGGAGGCCCGATGTTTACTTACAACCCGGATAAAGTTAAGAATGTTCCGAAAACAGCAGCTCAACTATTGGAATGGTGTAAAGCCAACCCTGGCAAATTCATGTACGCCAGACCAGCCAACTCCGGACCCGGAAGAGCATTTTTGATGGGTTTGCCTTACATCTTAGGCGATAAAAATCCTAAAGATCCTAAAACATGGGATAAAACCTGGGCTTACTTAAAGGAATTGGATCAATATATTGATTACTATCCTTCTGGAACCGGTATTACTTTCCGTGAGATGGGTGAAGGAACCCGCGATATCCTTGCGAGCCACTTAGGCTGGGATGTAAACCAAAGAATTTTGGGAACCATCCCTGCCAACTCTCAGGCTTTCTTCCTTGAGGGTACCACTTGGGTTAATGATTCGCATTTTGCCTGCATGCCCAAGGGCCTAGATAAAGAGCATAAAGCAATAGCCCTCAAATTAATCGCCTGGCTCTTAAAGCCAAGTATGCAAGCATACAATTACGATACCGGTTATTTCTATCCGGGTCCTGCCGTCAAGAATGTCCCACTTTCCATGGCTCCGGCTGAAAGCCGAACCAAGCTTAAAGCGGCTGAACGTAAATATCTTGATGAAGCCGTTACAAAATATCCCTCAACCACTCAGTTGGATGCCGAAGCTCTTACTACGGCTGATGATATGTGGGATAGACTTGTTGGGGCAAAAACTAAAAAATAACATATAAACAAAGAAATACGAGGCTGTCCCCAAAAAACTTTAAATTGTCTTATTAATTTTAAAGTCTTCTTAAGACAGCCTCGTAAATAAAAATCATGATGGATGTGATGGACTGTGAGAGAATTTAAAAAATTAACTATTCAAAATTTAACCAAAAAATTTGGTGAAAAGGAAGCTTTAACCGATTTTAATCTGACAGTTGAAAAAGGCCAATTTGTCACATTTCTAGGACCTTCCGGTTGTGGAAAATCAACAGCTCTCAATTGCATCGCCGGTCTGCTGCCAATTACCAGCGGTCAAATATATATTAATGAAGAATGTATTGATAACGGCATCAAGAAAGTTCCCGTTGAAAAAAGAGGCTTTGGTATGGTTTTTCAAAATTATGCCTTATTCCCTCATTTAACCGTATTTAATAATGTCGCTTTTGGCCTCGAATTAAAAAGAATTTCCAAAAATGAGATCAAAGAAAAAGTTCTTAATATATTAAAAATGGTTCATCTGGAAGGTTATGAAAACAAGTTTCCCAGCCAAATGTCCGGCGGCGAGCAGCAAAGAGTCGCAATTGCCCGTTGCATTGTCTTGGAACCCGATTTATTGATGCTGGACGAACCACTCTCTAATCTTGACGCTAAATTACGGAATGACATGCGTTACGAGTTAAAAACATTGCACGAAAGGCTTCAGGTTGCTAGTATTTATGTAACTCACGATCAACAAGAAGCTTTAGCTCTATCGGACAAAATTGTGGTAATGAAAAAGGGCTATATCCAACAAGTCGGTACACCCGAGGAAATATATTCCCATCCTGCTAACCTTTTTGTAGCCGACTTTATGGGCTTTCGCAATATTTGGGAAGCTCAAATCGAAGAGATCGATGATAGTAACGATGAAGCCAAAATTGTTGTGGATATCAACGGCCATAAACTAATTTCCCACACCAAGTTTACCAATCAAAACCGGCGTTTAAAACCAGCCCTTCAACAGGCTTTTAAAAATCACCAAACCATTAACACCGCAATCAGACCTGAAGATTTCTTAATTGGCAAAGGAGAAACTAACAACCTAAAATGCAAAGTGGGTATCGTTGAATATCTCGGCCAAATCAGCCATATTACCGGTACGTTAAACAACAATAGCCAAGCTGACTTCAGAGCTTCCGAGAAAATCCGCATTGGAGACGAATTGGATTTATGGATTCCCCCGGAAAAGCTCCTTGTTTTTCCAAAGGGGGTTAATACTTATGTCTGAGGAAAAACGTTGGGACTTTAGTCTATTCATTGTTCTTCTTCCGGCGCTTTTATTTATCGTTTTTCTATTTATTTATCCTTTTCTCTATGGTTTATTTCTGAGTTTTACCAATGAAGATGGCGGTTTTACCCTTGCCAATTACGGCAGATTTTTCACCGATAACTGGGAACTGCGTACAATTGGGATTACTCTCTGGATTGCCCTGCCTGCAACCTTGCTCAATGTCATTCTGGCGATCCCTTTTGCTTACTATATGAGGCATGGCATAAAGAGTGAAAAGTTGATTACCTTTTTCCTGATTATCCCAATCACCTTGGGTACGGTATTAATTTCGGAAGGAATGCTTACCTACATGGGACCCCATGGTTGGCTCAATCAGTTTTTAATGGCAATTGGGCTCATCAAAGAACCGTTTCGTTTCACTCATAATTACCTTGGAGTAATGATCTCAGTTATCCTGCAGGGTTTCCCTTTCGCCTTTTTAATGTTACTGGGATATGTATCCGGAATTAATCCCGATCTGGAAAAAGCAGCCCAAATGTTGGGCGCTTCGAAAGCTAAAACTTTCTGGAAAATATTATTCCCTTTAATGGTACCCGGTATTGCAATCGCTTTTTGCCTCAATTTTGTAATGGCCTTTTCGGTATATCCGTCTGCGGTCCTGCTGGGGCAACCTTCCGGTCCGACCCGGGTGATCTCAATTGCCGCTTATCAATGGTCTTTTGAAAAATTTGATTTCAACATGGGCTCGGCAATATCAATGATCATGGCCGCGATTGAGCTTTTAGTGATTATACTGGTGTTTATCTGGAGGCAACGGATGTATAAAGGCGCTTCCATTGTCGGAAAAGGTTAAAGGCCGTCAAAAGTCAAAAAGTTAAAAGCAACATCCGATCTCGGCTTTTACTTTAGTGTGCGGACTTTCGACTATCAACTTTCAACTTCGGTCTTTAGGAGGCAAATGCTGTGCAAAAAAAACTAAAACTATCCGGAATATTATTTTTTGTTGCGATCATCATTTATTTATTGAATGTATCCGGAATATTATTTACGGTTATTTTGAATTCTTTCAGTAAAAACTGGTTTTCGGGTTTAATTCCTAAATTTTATACCTTCGAATGGTATCATTACTTGGCGACCGATCACGATATTTTTAATTTGCTTGGACTTACCTTTAGCGTCGCCATTGCAGTAGTTGGCATCTCTTTACTTATTGCCTTTCCGGCAGCCTATGCAATGGCCAGACGGGAATTTCGCTTCAAAGGTGTCATTTTATCTCTTTTCCTGTTGCCCATGATCATTCCGCCGATGGCATACGGGATTCCGCTGGCAATGGTAATGTACAAATCTCATCTGGCGATGAAGGTTATTGGAGTTATCTTGGTCAATCTCGTTCCCATTGTGCCGTTTATGATCCTGGTCCTCCAGCCTTTTATTGAACAAATTAGCGCCAATCTGGAATCGGCTGCTAAAATGTTAGGAGCCAATGGTTTTACCATCTTTCGCAAAATTTTAGCTCCTTTAACCTTGCCGGGAATTCTGACTGCAGGAATCTTGTCGCTTGTAAAAACTCTGTCAATGTTTGAATTAACCTATCTAGTCGCCGGCGGCAAGACCCAAACTATCATAGTGGCCTTATATTCCGACGCCTATGCTGCAGGATTCCGGCCCATCCAGGCAATTGATGCGATGGCAGTTATTTATTTTCTAACAGCTATGGCCGCGTTAGTTGTGGCACTAAAGTTTGTTAGCCCAACCCAAATGGTGTTTAAAGTGAAATAAGGCAACTCCCGTAATCCCAATCATAACCAGCAAGCAATTGAGCTTTTTTATGTTCTACCCATAAAATCTTATCAAAAAGAAAGATAATTTAAAAGTAGTACTATTTTTTCAATTTAAATGTATGCAAAATAAATGGCCGTTTTAAAACAGCCATTTATTTTTAATTATCAATATTATTTTGTTATTGCCGATAAATACAGAGAAGTATTACAATGGCTTTACTTTTTAAGGGAGGTAAAATAATGGGTGAAAAACCTTTAACCAAAGGCCAAGGCTTTTCTAGCAAATTTAAAAAAAACCCTATTTTAAAATTAAGAGTTTTCCATCAAGTATTGGTAATTATTATAATCATGATCATCTTTTTTATTATCCAAGGGAGTACTAGTATTTATGTTAATAATACCATCCAAAACAATAGCTTAAACAATATTAAATCCAGTAATGACCGTTTTAACCAGGTAACCATAATTAAGGGCTATATTGAGTTAATCGAAAAAGAATATATCAAAGCTCTTACAGGGCGAGGCAGAATTGAATTCTTGATTAATGAAGGGGATACCCAAGGTCTTCCCCGAATTAATTCAGAAATGGTTCCCGCAGTAAAAGCTCTAAGTGATGTCGCTCCGGAAGAATGCCATCAGATCTTGGCCGATATTAATAATATTCAAAACATTATCCGGCAGGACGTCAGTGAGGACAATTATGTTGCCCTTCAAAAGGAATTGAGTTCTATCCATACATTAACAGATGCTGTGAACAGCAAGTCCATCGATGCCAGCTATCAGTCAGTCACCAGAAGTTCCAATTTTGCCTTCACTTCAAAAATAACGACCATCGTAATTACCATTTTATGTGCAATTATCTCGATTTTACTAGGACTAGTCATGTCCTCTACGATTTCCAAACCTTTAGAAAGAATTGAATCTGCGGTAAAGGCCCTTGCTGAAGGAAACCTGGCCCAAAAGATTACCGCTTCCGGTTGCCCGGAAGTTACCGGAGTCGTCAATGGATTAAATCAAGCCATTGCCAGTCTTCAGGGTTTAGTCACCCAGATTAATAAGGAATCGGATACCTTATTTGCAGCCAGTAAAGAATTAAAAGCCGCCACCTCCGATACGGGTGAGTCCATGAATCAAGTGTCCACTACCATGACCGATTTAGCTAAAGCATCTGCGGATCAGTCTACTCAAGTCAACCAGGCCGTTCAGATAATCCATCTTTTGTCCGAATTAGTTACCAAAGTAACTCATGATACAGCCGATATAGCGAATGCCTCTCAAAAGGTTTCCGAGTCGGCCGAGGCAGGACAGAAAGCATCATCCGATGTTTCCAATGAGATGAACGAGATATATCATTCCACTCTACAGGTCGCCGAAGTAATTAAGAATTTAAGTGAAACTTCAGGTGAAATCACTGAAATAACCACTCTTATTCAAGGTATTGCCGAACAAAC
>DNPQ01000480.1:0-429 GCA_003501335.1 Bacillota bacterium | reverse complement strand
GGAAAGCTAGCGGACCAATCCATCCAGTCGGCAAACCTGATTGTCAATTTAATTGCCAATATGAACACCCGGATTGAACAGGCAGTCAACGTAATGGATAAAAACACTCAAAGGGCTGAAAATGGTAAAAATTTAGCTACCAAGGCCACGATTACCTTTGGGGAAATATTTGATTCATTGCACGCCACCTTAACACAAATCGGGCTTATCGCCAATTCAGCCCAGGAGATGTCGAAAAGTAACGCTGATGTTACCGATGCTATTGAAGCAATTGCCGCTATCAGCGAAGAAACCACGGCCAGCACGGAGGAAGTGACTGCCACCACTGAAGAACAAAATGCAGCAATTCAACAAGTCAATGCTTTGGCGGAAAATCTTTCCCAAATCGCGGACAACCTAAATCAATCGGTAGCCTTTTTCCGACTTTAG
>DNPQ01000415.1 GCA_003501335.1 Bacillota bacterium | reverse complement strand
ATTTTCACAGCATATCTGTGCTGCCCAAATGGTATCATGACAATCAATGTGAGATGGAATTGCATATTCATGTTTTTTAATATTTTTATTTTAGAATTGTATTATTAATTAAATATTTAATATAATTTATACTTTACTATCTATTCCTTGTTCACTTTGTTCTAGAAGCAGAGCTTATGACTAGTTTATTCCTTCTTTATCAACATCTTTTCATACTGACCAAGTAAAGAATCTAAAAGTTGGCTCCTAACACTTCAGGATCACACAATTATAATTAGCCGTTAAATCATTATATTGGCTCGCAATTGCAGAATATATTTGTTTAATCCCTCGATATCATTAGGAGACAATTTATCACTTCTTAGGTTATTTCCCAAGGAGGTAATTGATATTTTCTTATGCCTAATAAAAAACACCCGAAGGTGCTCATTATAGCCTTTTAATATTATGTTCTACCCAATTTTGTGCCCAATTAAAACACTCGCTCTCGCTATTCCAATATTCCGGAATGTCTTTTACCGACGACACGGTAGATAAATTCAATGCCTTAAGAATATAGGTAGCCTCAATATTTTCTCCTATATTTTCTTGAAGCTTATTGATGGTAAAAATAAACTTCTTTTCCCCGTTGTAGTCTTTGTTTTGGATATCTACATTAAATGTTTTACCCTCTATAACAAAAGTATATTGCAATCAAATTTCCCCCTCATGTATGTTGCCTTCGTCAAAAGAGTTAGGTTATCCTTTATGATATTGAATGTTAACAATTACATATCCCCCATCAGATTTTTAAAATATTAAATCTTCCTCCTTGGGCTTTCTCCTGCTCCAGTTGAAATTTGACTTCATTTCAAAGGTTCCGGATAATAAAGAAAAGGGCTGTCTCAAAAGGAACTCCGTGCGTTAACGCAGACATGATCAAGATATACAACTTATTGAAATATTAAAATCTTTCATATTCGAAGAAGTTATATATTGTATATCTAATTGATTTTGAGCTTCTTTTTAGACAGCCTTCTATTTTTATGCGATACCACCATGTGTTTCAATAAAATATTTACGCTCTTTTTCGTGTTTAATAAATTCCCCAGTATTATCCATATATGCCCAACATGGCCATTGCATTTTCTTTAATGCCATGCAGACACCATTCATATTTCGTAGACATTGAGAGCATCCGTTCTTCTGTTCTAGTTTTGACATAATAATTCCTCATTTTCAGATAATTTTTGGTAAAGCATAACGATTATTTATTATAAAGAGTTTTTTATTCTTTTTTTGAATTTTAACTTCAATTTAAATTGATTTTAATATTTATTCTATATCTTTTGTTGATTTGTAGAGCTTTGAAACATAAAATTAAAAAGCCGTTGATTTCTCAACGGTTTCCACTGCCATTTGCAGCAAGATTACCTTGATTTTAAAATTTTAAAGTCCTTCAGGTATCCTATCAAAATACTATTATTACTTGTCACATATCTTTTACTCATCTATGTTTAGAATAAAAATTAATAATTAGTATAAATACAATCCCTAAAACGATACCAATCATTGCTAATCGATTGATTGATTTGTTATTCATTGATTCTTCAAACTCCAGTCAATATGATTGAATTATATTATGTTTCGTTTTGTGTTGCCAATATCCTACAAATTAAAACCTAAAAAAGATATTCATAAAAGTAGTATGATCAAAACAAAAACTCAAACCTATACTATTGACACCTTGATTTTCCATTACCAAATATTATCAATCTTTATCATTATAACATAAACAAATATTAACTAAACTTCATTTGCTGCTGTTTAAAAAGTGTCTAAAGCTTACTTAAAGTATTTCCCTTTGAAAGAGAGCCCATTGATACTTCTCCAGTATAGCAAAACAAAGGAAAACCGATCAAAAAAAAGCCCTTCAAAAAGAGGGCGTTTAAAAAAATATGTATATAAGAGGATTCATTGAAAAAGTAATTTCAATATACCCCCTTTTTGTGTAGATAAAATGGAGAACTTGTGAGAATCTAGTGCTTATTGGGTAACGAATTAGTAAAAAAAATTCACTTTCAATCCATGATCTAAAATCTTTGTTCATATCAAAACTGACCGCTGAGGAGAAACCCTTATCGTATAAGGGCAAGCATGGCAGATATCAACAAATGATAAACCTCAAAAATCATACAACATTAAATCAATCTAACCTTACGGCAACCACTTTGAATACCTTTCGGGGTTGCTAGATCCTTTTCTTTCCAATTCCTTCAAATCAAAACCAAGATTGCCCAAACCCCAAAATGATAAAAATAAAGCCCCACTATGCCGTTATGCTGATTTATTACCTGAACCCTGCGCAAGCAAGGTGGGTGTCCTCCTATTTATTTTAAGGTTCCGTCTTAAAAAGACGGCCTGCCTGCCATAAACAGAGCCGGACTCCCGAGGTAGCTATGTTGGTTCATAACAAAATCAGCTTCATCACGTACAAAGTAGGGTTTAAAATAGACAAAATACAAGTACGATCGAGAGGGTTCTTCCCTAAATTTCTTTTCCCCGATCAAAAGGAACAGAATCGTTATTAAATCATTGTATCTTCAACTGGTCTAATCTGATCATACCACAGCTTGAATTAACCTTCAAGTTCCAAAGAACGGAAATTAGGATTTAACATCAACTTTAATGTGTAATTCCCGCAATTGCTTGTCGGTAACCTCCGACGGCGCCCCCATCAAGAGATCCTGGGCTTTACTGCTCATTGGAAATGCGATGACCTCGCGAATATTCGGTTCATCGGCAATCAGCATTACCATCCGGTCGATTCCCGGTGCAATTCCGGCATGTGGCGGTGGTCCATATTGAAAGGCATTGAATAGGGCCGGAAATTTATTTTGAACTTCATCCGCGGAATAACCAGCGATTTCAAAAGCTTTGATCATGATTTCCGAATCATGATTTCGCACGGCCCCCGACGATAACTCCACCCCATTGCAGACAATATCATATTGATAGGCATAGATGTCTAAAGGATCTTTATTCAACAGCGCATCCATTCCCCCTTGAGGCATCGAAAACGGATTATGGCTGAACTCAATTTGATGGGTATCCGGATTGATTTCGTACATCGGAAAATCTATAATCCAGCAGAATTTAAAGACCTCTTTTTCGACCAAATTCAGCCTTCGGCCCAATTCATTACGCACCAAACCGGCCAATTTTTCGGCTTCCCCGAGTTTATCGGCAATGAAAAAGAGTGCATGTCCAGGTTTGGCGCCGGTAATATCAATAATTTCCTTTTTAACCTCGGCGCTCATGAATTTGGCTATCGGCCCGACAAAATCCATATTCTCATCAACTTTGAGCCAAGCCAAGCCCTTCGCTCCAACACCGGTGGCAAACTCAACCATATTGTCAAAAAAGCTCCTCGGCTGAGAACTGCAAGCCGGCACCGGGATAACTCGTACGATTCGGTTAAGGAAGGCCTTAAAATCAGTATTTTTAAATGAAGCTGAAATATCGTAAATTAACAACGGATTGCGTAGATCCGGCTTATCGCTGCCGTATTTCAGCATGGCTTCTTTATAAGGAATTCTGACAAATGGATTGGTGGTAACTTTCCAGGTAGAAAACTCACTAAATAGATCAGCGATCACTTTTTCCACTGCCACAAAAATATCTTCCTGAGTGGCAAAGGCCATTTCGATATCCAGTTGGTAAAATTCTCCTGGGGAACGGTCAGCCCGTGCATCTTCATCCCGGAAACAAGGGGCGATTTGAAAATAGCGATCAAAACCCGAAACCATCAGCAATTGTTTAAACTGCTGCGGAGCCTGGGGCAAGGCATAAAATTTACCCGGGTGGACCCTGCTGGGTACCAGGTAGTCACGGGCTCCTTCCGGTGAAGAACTTGTCAAGATCGGAGTTTGGATCTCAAGGAAGTTCATGTTGATCATTTTTTGACGAATACTCTGGATAATCTTCGATCGTAAAATGATATTTTTATGTAATTTATCATTTCGCAAATCTAAAAAACGGTATTTTAAGCGCAACTCCTCCCGGGCTTCACCGGCCAACGAAAGTTCGAAGGGTAAAGAGTTTCTCACTTTTCCTAAAATTTCAACCATTTCCGCTTTTATCTCAACATACCCGGTTGCCAAATTGGGATTCACAGTTTCTTCGGAACGCCGGTTTACTTTTCCCAAAACTGAAACTGTCGATTCACGGGGAATTTTAATAACGGCTTCTTTTAAGCTTTCTTCATCCACAACTACCTGGGTGATTCCATAATGATCCCGGATATCGATAAAAATGATTCCACCATGATCCCGGATGGTTTGCACCCATCCGGCAATCCGGACGACCTCTCCAACGTTTTTTTCAGACAACTCCCCGCAGTTATGAGTTCGATATTGGTGCATTATAAAGCCCCTTTCATATGATTTGAATAATAAAAATAAAGAATCCCCCACCCCTTAAAAATAAGGGGCGGGAGATTCTCCCGTGGTACCACCCTCATAGAGTTGGCCGACCTACCATGCATCTGGAAAGATCCAATGCCCAATCGGCGCCTGCCATAGCTCCACTCGATTTCCTTAACGCAGAAATACGGATTGGATTAGGAATACGCGGTTGAGGCGTACTTTTACCCAATCAGTTCAAAGGTGTTTTTTCACTATGAGTATAACCTAAGGGCACTTTCAGTCAAGACGCCCTCTCCCTGCAGGAACTCAAAAATAGTTACTTTTCCTTATCATCACTATTATGAATCATCCATTATCGACATGTATCATTATTACTAATTATACTGAAAACAATCAGCGATAGTCAACAGGAATATCAGTGACTGAATTCTTCTTTCAAAAAGCCTTCCAATTGGGCCAAGGCAACAGTCTGCTGCTGACTAGCATCCATTCTGCGGATTAAAATCTGTTCTTTAGCGAGTTCTTCATCACCAATAACCCCCACAATCGGAGCTCCCAATTTATTGGCAAGCTTCAATTGGGATTTCAAACTACGGTTTTGAAAGTCCGTTTCCACAACCCATCCGGCTTCACGCAACTGGATGACCAAGGGAAAAACCTTTAGCTGAGCCGCTTCACCAAGCGGCGCCAAATAAAGGTGTGGTTTTGGATTGACCTGGGGCAACAATTTCCGCGCATTTAAAACCATCATCAAGCGTTCCATACCGGCCGCAAAACCAATTCCCGGCGTCGGACTTCCTCCGCATTCTTCGACCAAACCATCGTAACGACCGCCGCCACAAAGGGCATTTTGAGCCCCCAAGTCCCCGGCCAATATCTCGAATACGGTTTTGGTATAATAATCAAAACCCCGGACAAGCCGTGGATTAAGATTATAAGGAATCCCTACGGCATCCAACAGATCACGCAGACGCTGGAAATGGGAACCACAGCTTTCACATAGAGATTCAGTTATTAACGGTACATCCTCGATTAAACTTTTACAGATAGGATTTTTACAATCGAGTAACCGTAAAGGATTGCGTTCCAGGCGGCGTTGACAATCGGAACATAATTTTTCCGCCCTGGGCCGTAAGTGTTCAATTAATCTTTGACGATAAATAGGTCTGCAGTCTGGACAACCAATAGAATTTAAGTTAATGTCCAGATCGTTAATACCCAGCCGTTTATAAAAATTAACCGCCATGGTGATAATTTCGGCGTCAATTCTTGGGTCTTCGGTGCCGAGAGCTTCAACCCCAAATTGCACAAATTGGCGGAACCGCCCGGCTTGCGGTGCTTCGCAACGAAACATCGGGCCGTAATAATATAATTTACTAATACCACCGGACGCAGCCAAATTATGTTCCAAAAAAGCTCTGACCACAGAAGCGGTGCCTTCAGGCCGTAATGTCAGACTCCGACCCGCCCGATCCGGAAAAGTAAACATTTCTTTTTCAACAATATCGGTAGTTTCACCAATGCCTCGTTGAAATAATTCGGTATGCTCAAAAATAGGAGTCCTTACTTCGGCATAACCATATTCTTGAAAAATCTGTCGTAGTTTGTTCTCCAAGTAATACCAATGAGTCAGATCCTCCGGGAGAAGATCATATGTGCCTTTCGGGGCATTAATTTGAGCCAATGAAACCGCCTCTTTTTTCAATTAGACTGATATACGAATACGCGGAAGGCATGATTCCACCCTCCGCGTTATTATCTTCCATTTCCTACATTTTATTTTTTAACCGGGGTTGGTGCGGTCGCTGCCGGTTGGGTCTGTCCAGCCTGTCCGGGTTGCACCGTCTGCGTCGCTTGTCCAACACCAGCCTGTTTTTGATTAAGAGTTTCTTGATAAGCTTTATCTTTTTCTGCTTGTTGTTTTTGCATATCCGCTATGGCTTGAGTTTCCTGGGCTGCCAAATCCGTCAAATTCCACGAAGTATAGATATCTTTTAACTTCGCGTGCGTTTGAATATCATCGGAATGTTCTTGGCCCCACTTCACTAAAATTGATTTGGCTTTAGCAGCATTTCCATTAGCCTTATAGGCATTGGCCAGTGCAGCCTGATAATCAAAACTATCCGCTGTTACCATAGCCGGTGCTTTTTTCAAAAGGTCAATGGCCTTATCAGCTTGTTTCATCTGAACATAAACATCGGAAGCATCAATATAGGTATCAACCCGGCTCTTGTAATAACCTTTCTTTAATGCTTTTTCATAAGCCTCAGCTGCTTCCTGCCATTTTTGTTCATTTTTCAGCCGGAATGCCCGTAGTCCGGGGTCAAGGAGTTCTAATTTGCCGAGGGCTTTACGATTCACCTTTTGCATCCAATCGCTATAAGCAGGGCTTTGTTGCGCTTTTTGAAGCAATAAAGCATCGCGCACTTGCGAATATTTCTCTTTATATTCACTACCTGTCGGTAAACCATGTGCATCAAGTCGAATGATATGATAACCATACTGTGTTTTGATCGGGGCACTAATTTGACCGACTTTAAGGGCTAAAGCGCCGTTAACGAATTCTTTAGCCATACTGCTCTTAAATTGGTCAACTCCCATCGGGCCATACGTACCACCTTTATCCTTTGAACCGGGATCATCGGAGTACTGTTTGGCTAATGCTGCGAAATCTGAACCGCCGCTTGCTTTTTGGTAAACCTCTTTGGCGAGTTGTAAAGCCTGAGCATCGCTCCGCGGTTGATTATTCTGATCTTTTAAACCAATTAAAATATGGCTGACCGTGATTTGATCCAACTGGCCTAAAATTTCCGAACGAGAAACCGCTATCTTTAGTTGTTTCGCTTTATAGGCAATGAACTTTTGTTGTTCTAACGATTTCTGAACCATCTTCTTGAGCTGGCTTTTACTAGTGAGTCCTTGCCGTTCCATAAAACTCTGAACTTCTTCTTCCGTAGGCAAATATTTTTGAATCAGATCATCGACTTCAGAACCGCTAACTTTAATTTTAGACTTAACCTTGTCCATTTCCTGTTCAAATGCAATGTTTTGTACCGCTAAATTGATGGCACTGTCCCGAATTTGAGCGTCGGAATAGGACATGCCATACTGGGCAAATTGACTGGCCTGTTGGCCGGCTTGCGCCATGAAATTACTAAAATCTTCATCGGACACCTTTTGGCCGTTAACACGAATGGAGGGTCCTACATATCCTGTGTTTTCTTTGGTCATCATCGGAAAACCAATATAAAACACTCCCACCATCATCGCGACCACCAAAACAATAATTACAGGTGCTAATAGACGTTTAGCGTAACGACGAATTGATATAATCGACATACCTGCCATTAAAATTCCTCCCCTTTATAAATTCCAAAAAAAAAAAATGAGCCAAATACCCATAAAATACTAAGTCGCATTTAAACCCACAAAATTATAGATAGCTTAGTATTTGTTTACCTAGCAAAAGTACGTTTAATATTGTACCTAATGTAGCCCTAAAAGTCAACCAAGAAGTAACCGGGTTTGTTGGGCTTTTTTTACTATCAGCTTCCCAATATCACGATGATAAGTTGCCGGACATTTAGGATTTTGTAATCGCAAAACCTGATAATCCGATCCGAACACCCATTTAGTGATTGCTCCACCCCCTAAACCCAAAATCGTTTCCCGTTCTTCCATCATCTGAATATTATAAATATTTTCTGTCTCCGGCCTTGCCAAACCGATATTGGCTTGTTCGGCTAAGATCGAACGTTGACGGTAAATATAATATGGAAAGTAATTTTCTCGTCTCAACATTGAAAGAGCTTCATTCCATGCTTTACCAATATCTTGTTCCTGTGTCAAGTCAAGGGCTGCAAAATCCTTATGCCAGGCAGCAGCTCTTTTAGGAGCCAGAGTATGAATGGTGATATTCTCCGGTTTCAATTGCAATACTTGTTGACAGGACTGTAAAAAATCAGCTCCGTTTTCTCCGGGTAATCCCAAAATCAAATCCATGTTAACGATGAAATGACTCATTTGTTCGACCATCATCACAGCCTGGATAAATTGGGCAACCGAATGCCTCCGGCCAATCAATTGCAGGGTCTCATCCTTCATCGTTTGAGGATTGACGCAAACTCTGGTAACTCCGGCATTTTTCATGGCCTGTATTTTATCAGCGTCGATTGTTTCAGGACGACCGGCTTCAACTGTAAACTCTCTCGTATGCTCAGATACCAGAGAACCCTGGACAGCTTGGAGCAGTTCTGCAAAATCTGCCAAATTCAAGCTAGTGGGAGTCCCTCCCCCAATATAAACACTTTCTACTTGAAAGCCGTGTTCCCGAATCAATTGCCGGGTAGCGGCAATCTCCAGATGTAGCGCTTCCAAAAAACCCTTCACCAAATGGTGATGAGTCTCCAGGGAAACAGCCGCAAAAGAACAATACCGGCAGCGGCTGGGACAAAATGGAATTCCTATATATAAACTCACAGTGCGGGCAGGTTGAAAAAATTTTTCTTGGCGAGTTCCGATTTCAATCAGGAGATCCGTTATTTCCGGTGTCAAAGCATAAATAGTCAAAAGTTTCTGACGGGTTTCAGCCACTGAAAAGCCGCGTTGGCGTAAATGATGAAAAATCTTGGTCGGCCGGACCGCACTTAAAGTACCCCAGATAGGTTTTCTATCAAATCTCTTACCAAGGAGTGAGATGATTCCCAAACGAATGAGCTCTTTGAGCCGTTTGGGATAATCGCTTTCTTGATAGCGGGGATCAAAGATATCCTGATCCTGCATCTCCCAAAGATTCTCATCCTCCGGCAAGTCAGGAGCCCAAATCCGCACCCAAAAGTTTGATGAATATTCAACGATCAGCCGCAGGTCATAATGCTCCTCGGTCACCTCAGCTTGGGGGTCAATAATTTTCAATGCCGCGATTACATTAGCCAGTTGCCGGGCATCTTGGATTTCAACAAAAAACTTCATAATCAGTCTGCACTGTCCTCATCCACATAAAGGTTATTTTTCATTTCATAGCCAATGGAAGTCACCTCGCCATGCCCCGGAAAAACTTTCGTCTGGGCTGGTAAAAGAAATAAGCGTTCACGGATAGATTTCAACAGTTCCTGATGATTACCGCCGGGAAAGTCGGTCCGCCCAATGCTCTCGAAAAACAGAGTATCACCCACAAATGCCAGTCCCGGAGATAAAAGTGAGATTCCGCCAGGAGTATGCCCGGGCGTGGTAATAACCTGAATCCATTCATTTCCCAGAGCGATTTGATCACCATCGTTTAATTCACGGTCCGCATCCGGGCTCGTAACACTTTCTCCCATAAAGGCCGATAAATTGGCAGTCGGGGAAGACAACATTTCACGATCTGCAGCATGAATCCAGATAGGAACTTCGAACTTCTGTTGCAAAGCCGCATTCCCCGCAATGTGATCCCCATGACCATGCGTATTGATGATCCATTGCAACTTTAATGAATTTTCCCTTAAAAAACGTTCAATACCGTCTACCGGCCCGCCCGGATCAATCACTCCGGCTTCTTTGCCAACCCATACCAAATAACAATTTGTCATCAAATCACCTATCGTAAACGAACGGTATTCCATAATTTCCTCCAACGTGAAATCATACAAAAGGTTCCCCCTGCAAAAAGGTGGGATGGTAAAAAGAATCAACCTTCATCATCAATGCTGCTATCATCGTTATTCGTGTTAATGATATTATCGATTTGCCCGGCTAAAATTTTTTGAGCAGCGGCGATCTGTTCGCTTGGTACTAAAATCTGTATCTTTGCTAAAGGTCCGATCGTTAGCCCGTAAATATTCCCGAGCGTTTCCCGTTCAATTTTAACAGGAATCGCGGCCATACTTAACAGTCCGCTGATTAATTGGGCTTCATCCTGATTGTACACTTCGGCCACAGCCAACCATTGATTCACTTGTTCTTCTCCCATTTTGAACCAGCCTTTCCGGAAATGGTTTTAAAAATTCTATAATGAACCAGCAACCATGGCAATAAAATATGTTTAAAGCTTAATCTGGCATTGCAGTTCCTTTAAAACTGAAGCGGAATGTCGAAAATCTTTTTCTTCTTCCGGGGATAGTGAAAACTTTATTTTCCGTTCAATCCCATTCCGGTTCACTACGCAGGGTAAGCTAAGGTAAACATCTTCAATTCCATATTCTCCTTTTAATAAGGTTGAAACCGTTAATACTGAATGTTCATCACGGATGATACTTTCCACAATTTCGGTTAAGGCCAAACCGATAGCATAATATGTGGCGCCTTTACCCTTGATGATTTTATAAGCGGCGTTTTTAACATTATCAAAAATTTCATCTTTGGGCAAAGGTTTTTCACAGGCTTCGCCGCAAATCGGGCAATAATCGTCAAACCGGATGCCGGCGATATTGGCCAAACTCCAAACCGGAGTTTCGGTATCCCCGTGCTCTCCAATAATATAAGCATGAACATTCGACGGATCAACATGGCAATGGGAACTAATCAGATAGCGTAACCGGGCTGAGTCAAGCACAGTTCCCGAACCAATCACGCGATTGTCCGGTAAACCGCTCAATTTATAAGCAATATAAGTCATGATATCCACTGGATTGGTGGCAACCAGCAAAATGGCCTGGGTTCCGGTCGCCGTGATCTGACCGATAATACCCCGGAAAATCTCAGTGTTGCGGGCCAATAAATCAATCCGGGTCTCACCCGGCCGTTGATTGCTTCCGGCAGTAATCACGATGATATCGGCATCTTTACAATCCGCATAGGTGCCCATCCGAACCAAAGCAGGACGGACAAAAGAAATCCCGTGGTTCAAATCCATAATCTCGCCGGCCAACCGTTCCTGATTGACATCGATCATAATAATCTCCGAGGCCGTTCCATTGATCATCAAACTATAAGCAAAAGTCGAACCCACCAAACCTGCGCCTATAATAACCACTCGACTGCCGCGTTCTTTATTCAAAGTAAAACCGCCTTTCCTACCTTTTTAAATATTCAATATTCTTTATTATTCTCCTGCTGCTTTCTCAAAGCCCGGTATTCTTGAAAAAGCCCACCTATACCCGGGATAACTTTATAAGTTCCTGTTGCGCTTCGTTTTTAAAACTCGGTGCTCCGCCAAAAAATCCCATAACCTTTGTAAATGCCATTCTGGCTAAGTTATAATTCTTGTTATCCACTGCGATTTTACCATAATTAAACCAATAGGCAATACTATTGGGGTCATATTTTACGGCCAAGGCCGTTTCGTCCAATGCCTTTTGCTTGTTGCCAACACTAATGGGTTTTCCCGGCGCCCTCCAATAAATTTGACCGAGCATGGCATGGGCCATCGCATTTCCCGGTTCCAGAGCCACAACGGTTTGCAGCTCATCAACCATCGGTTTTACCATTCCCAAGCTGCTGAGTATGCCCTTTTCCAACCCAATATTACCAAGAAGAATCGCCCGGTAAAGATGACCTGCTACTCCTCCCGGATTTGTTTTTTTAGCCCGGTCCAAAAAGACTAAACCTTTCTCCAGTAACATAATTTTGATTTTTTTATCAGGACAATTTTGCCCCATAAACTCATAGAAATACCCCAAATGCCATAGGGATTCATAATCACTCACTTGGTTTTCTTGGCGGATGAGCCCAGAGTAGTTTTTAAATGGATCATTGCCATCCAAGAACCTGGCATATGCCGTTTTCGCAGTAATAAAATCATTGTTCTCCTGCGCGATTCCGCCCAAGACCAGCCAACCGTTAGGAATTTCAGGGGCGTATTTTAAAGCCAACCCGGCCTCCTGCTGCGCCTTTTTCTTATCGTAGAGGGAGCCCCTACCGAAAACGCCGTCACAGTAGCGGGCCAAGGTTAAATGGGCTAATGCGTTTTGGGGTTCGAGGTGCAAAACCAACTGTAGTTCGGCGGCCATTTGATTGCTTAATTTTGAACTATTGAATTCCGGCTTTTCCAGCAGTATACTGCCGATTAATAAGGCATGCCAAAGGTGACCACTGGCGACCTGGCCTTTAACCCTGATCGCTCTCTGGGTATAAAACAGTCCTTTTTTATACGCATCCATCCTAGACTTGCCGAAGGAGATATCCCCTAAATATTGATAATAGCAACCAAGCTTCCATAGAGCCTCATAATAATTAGGCTCTGTTTTCAGTAGCGTTTCAAGTGTGGCAATGGCTTTTTCGGTCATACCCTGGGTTGCGCGATTTTCCCAATACTGAGTGGCTTTGGCGATTTCACCATTTTCAGCTCTAACCGATAATCCCCAAAATAAAACGAGAGTAAAGATGGCTAATAAGAAAACTTCTGTTTTTTTCATCGGTTGCAACCTAATGTAAATCAAAATAGACAATTCTCAAATCTACTCTATATTCCTGAATATAAGAGTCCGTGCTTCCCGAATGGCGACAAACAGAATTCATCAAAGGTATTTCTGGTTTCATATTGAGCCTCCCTCAAGATATACCAGAATATTATACCATGCTGAACCCCGATTGCGTAGAGCTCCTTTTTAATATCGAATTTCAAACGGGATTTTCAAAAAGTGTAAAAAGCGGAAGCT
>DNPQ01000579.1:5257-15690 GCA_003501335.1 Bacillota bacterium | reverse complement strand
AAATAATAACTTACGCATTCATCTTGCCTCCTGTATTTTTCTTTGTTTTCAAATAATTTTTTTAATTAAAATTGAAATATTTATAAGAATATTGAGAGTCAATGATCCGGCTCTCAATATTCCATTAAACCAACATAAATTTACCTTTAAAAATACCATATTTATGAATGTCAGTCAAACTAAATTATCATTAAATTAACATTGCTCCCAGTTCAAAATTTTGTTTTAGTAATCATTTGCACTCATGGAACGCGTTCCATAAAAATGATTGAGCAATAATAAGTTTCTTAATTCCTTACGCTTTACAATAATCGTTATACATTGAATTGAACAGAATCCATTTAATGAATCTGTTTCAATTGGATAGAAACAGATTCCACTATTTATAACAGATGTATATTATGATAAAATGTGTCCAGGTCCAATATTTTAATGATTTTATATTTTTTTGAGCGATTTCATTAATTGAATCAATTGATAATTTGATAGTTCTGAAAAAGGACATTTACCTGTAGGTGAAATGTCCTTGTGTTTTATTTGGGACGATTTACATTAAATGGCTTTTCAACAGAAATGTTGATTTAAAGTAAATAGTGCTTTTTGAAAATGGTGGTCATCGTATTTGCAACATCTTTTAAGAAAGGAGTCTCTGATGAATCAACCGATTTTTTTAACGAAGGCTGCCTTTATCAAAGGCTGCCTTTAATGTATTACTTTCGAACCTGCTGGAAATTGAGGGAAACCTTGATGAAATCTTTGATGAATTTTTTGGTAAATCATCGAAGGAAACTGAGAAATTAAAGATCGGTTTATTGTCGAGGAGCCGGGGGCAACTATGAATATAAGGATTTTTCCATAAGAATAGCTGCCGATTTCAAAAGTTAAAAACGATTTTTTATTAAACTTGAGTTGGTTGTAAAATAGGAGGCGACGGGAATGGTAGATCAACATCGGAATATAGAGCTGTTAGAAGGCGATATGGATGATTTAAAATTTGTTTATAAGCAGTTTGTACGTGAGTTTTCGGCAAAGGAACGCCAGGACTATCAGCAACTGGTCTCATTGATAAACGGTGGAAAATATACACTTTTTTTGGCTAAGGATCAAGCGCTGAATCAGGTTGTTGGATATGCATTTGTTTACAAAATAGATTATCCGCTTGCGTTATGGCTGGATTATATCGCTATTGACGTTTCTTATCAAAATTTAGGTTATGGAAGCCTGTTCTTTGATAAAATCAGTAAATATCGCAAAGATTGTTCGGGAGTTTTCTTAGAAATAGAAATTCCAGATAAAAACAATTCTTGCTTTGAGCAGCAAACAAGGAGAATAAAATTTTATGAGCGGCTGGGCGTCAAAAAGTTGGCTATTAACTATAAATGTCCGACTGTTGATGAAGGATTGCCGATGTATTTATATTTTTGGCCATCGCCTGGTACATTAATATTGCCTAAGGAACAAATTCAAGCGGCTATCACTGCTGTATATGACGATGTACATTCGGACCGGCCTCATCGAAGCGAAGTTTTACAATCTTTTTATAGCACGATTCAAGATGTTTGTTTTTAAATGCCGAATTTATCACATCCGAATATAAACAATTTCGGGTGAACGCCCGGACGAACTGCTTAGACCCGTCGCCGCCAAACTTTAACCTTCAGATTGAAACTTTTAGCACCGCCTCCCATTGCCCCTAAAAAATCAAACAGTCGGTTATATTCATTTACCAGAAAAGGAATGATATAACCGACTTTAAGATGCGACGCCGGAAAGTTGAAGTGTAAAAGGTGAAATATAAAGGATTAAAGCCGAAAAAGGTTTAAATTTCTTTGATAGAACATGTTGATCATTTGACAGGGTCGCCTTAAGTAGTCTAGAATACTAGAGCAATGCTTTTCTAAAGAGACACTTTATGAGCATCCATTTGGATGTCGAATGCCTTGGAAAGATTACGATCGAAGCTTACAGGAAGAGATGATGAAGTGGTTGAAGCGAGTTTTAACGATTATCAATTAAGCAGTGAGTTATTAAAAGCGATTAACTTGTTGGGTTTTACCAGTCCTACACCGGTCCAGGCACAGGTGATACCGGCTGTTTTAAAGCAGAAGGATATCATCGTCAAGTCCCAAACCGGTAGCGGGAAGACAGCGGCCTATGCCATTCCGATTTGTGAATTAGTCGATTGGGAAGAAAATAAACCTCAAGCATTAATAGTAACCCCCACCCGAGAATTGGCTATCCAGGTCAAAGAAGATGTTTTTAATATCGGCCGGTTTAAACGGCTTAAAGTATCGGCCGTTTACGGGAAGTCGCCTTTGACCTATCAAATAAAGGAACTTAAACAAAAAACCCATGTGGTGGTCGGCACACCGGGGCGAATTATTGATCATCTGGAAAGAGGCACCTTGGATACCTCCCAAATAAAATACCTGGTCATCGATGAAGCCGACAAAATGCTTGATATGGGATTCATCGAGCCAATAGAGACCATCATCACCAGCCTGTCAAAAAAACGGGTCACCCTGTTATTGTCGGCGACCATGCCAAAAGACATTGAGGTATTATGTAATAAATACCTGAAAGAGCCGATTTATGCCGAAATAGCAGAGCAAAATCCGGTGATCGACCGGATATCTCAAGAAAGATATACCGTAGATCGCCAAGATAAGCTAAAACTTCTAAGCGATATCACGATAGTTGAAAACCCGGATAGTTGTATTATATTCTGCAATACCAAGCAAACGGTGGATGAGGTTTATCAAGGGCTGCAAAAGCTGAAGTATACTTGTGAGAAAATTCATGGGGGAATGGAACAACGGGATCGCTTACGAGTCATGAATGATTTTAAGCTGGGTTCTTTTCGATATCTGGTAGCAACCGATGTGGCAGCCAGAGGGATCGACGTCGAGGATATTTCCCTGGTCATCAATTACGATTTACCACTGGACAGTGAAATCTATGTTCACCGGATTGGCAGAACGGGACGTCAGAATAAGCAGGGTAAAGCAATCACGTTTGTAACCCGATATGAAAATAAGTTTTTGGCGGCAATCCATCAATATATCGGTAAAGAGATTCCTTTGAAAGAAAGACCGGAGCGGGAAACGGTGAGTGATTCCCAACAAGAGTTTGAAGAAAAAACCAAGGCGATTCCGGAGATGAAAGCAACCAAGGGCGCAGAGTTAAGCAAAGAAATTCTGAAATTACATATCAATGCCGGGAAGAAAACCAAGATGAGACCCGTCGACATCGTCGGTACGCTTTGTAGTATTCCAGGTATGACCGCAGCGGATATTGGGATCATTAATATCCGTGATATATCTACCTTTGTGGAAATATTAAATAATAAAGGGAAGTTCGTCCTGGAGGAGTTACAGAAGACACCTATCAAAGGCAGACTTCGCAAGGTCAGTAAAGCGGAGAGGTAATTCTAAAATAGATACTTGGAATGAATACATCCTAGACCGGAGCCGGGACAATCTCTGCCATCCGGCCGGGGAATATTGGGCTGGGTGTAATAAATTTTCAAAGATTCTTTAGCAGACTGGTGCATCAGGGAAGAATATTCCAGGATGGATGATGAAGCGTCATCGTTTGGCGAAGAGGACCCAGGTTTAATCGATGGAACAATCATAATTGGATGATGTAGCACCAAAGCCGGATGATGAAGCATCGGATTTGCATAATGAAGCATCAAATTTCTCCAATGAAGACTCAAATAGGTATGATGTAGCACCAATGTTCTCTGATGTAGACTCATTATCGATTGGTGTAGCACCAACTTCAGATGATATAGACCCAATTTTCTGTGATGAAGCATCAAAGAATGGTTTCAAAGACTCAAAATCAGAGGGCAAAGACTCAAACTCCGCCCAAAGAGATTGGGCAGAAAGTAGTTGGAGCGCGATTTTGGTTTTGAAAGTATCCGAGTTTATAATCCAAATTGCAAAAAAACACAAAAATGCCAGTTATGCTTATGGTAATGCTCTCAAAAAGAACCTGTTTGGGAGTCGCAAAGCGAACTGTTGGGATAATATTCCAACAGTTCGCTTTTTGAGTACCTTAAAAGCCGAATGTATTGAGTAAAATGGAATGGCAATGCAAGAAGATTTTTTCAAATCCGGCCTAGCGACTTTGATATAACAAGAGTATAATCAAAATAAGGTATTTATGAGATTTAACAGTTCGCTATTTAATTATATAAACTATAATTTTTTTGTACAACTTTTACCGATAATCGCAAATCCGTGAATCATTGATTACGGATCCAGGAAAAATCAAGGGAAGAATGATTTCGATTTTGGGGATTGCAAAGATCTTAAATCGAGAAGAAATGGCCGGTTTAAAACAACAATTTATTCAATTTGCCCGGAAAGCAGCATAATTGAATTTATCATAAGTAAGAACTTCCCGGTTGATTTTGGAACAGCTACGAAATTACATACGCACGACGCGTGCGAATTATTGGAGGTTGTATGATGCAAATTAAGGCAAAACTTGGCGCTCGGATTATTTTTGGTTACAGCTTGATATTTGTAATCGTTTTTGCTATTGCGGGGATTGCGCTATTTGGCATGTGGCGGGTTAATACCAAAATGAAAGTGATCATGGATAATGGCGAAAAAATAAAAATGGTTGATACTGTGCGTATGGTAACTCTGGCGATGTCCAAAAACACCAGGGGTACTATTATATATAACAATGACCCGGAAACTTTGGAAAAGATTAATAAGGACATAAAAGAAAGCCGGGCTAAATCTCAGGAAGCCACTGAAAGGTTAGAAAAGCTCTCTTTAACTGAGAAAGAAAAAATGGAGTATGAAAATTTTCTGGCAGAGCGTACCCAAAGCATACCGATTAGTAATCAAATAACCGGGTTGATTGCCGCCCAAAAAACGGCTGAAGCGGCGTCGCTATTAGAAAGCAAATCTGAACCGTTGATCCAAATGACAATGGACAGCCAGGCAAGGCTTGCCAACTTGGTCGATGCCGAGAGTATGGCGGCCAATCAAAGCGCCATTCAAACATACTTCAGCTCCTTAACGCTATTATTGATATTAGTGGTCATCTGTGTCATTTTAGGAATCATTAGCGCCATACTGATTACTCGCAGTATTACGAAACCAATCAACCGCATCGTCTCCGGTCTGAATGAAAGTTCCCATCAAGTTGCTGCAGCCTCTGTTCAACTTTCATCCTCCGCTGGGCAGTTATCGCAAGGCAGCGCCGAACAGGCATCGTCTATTGAAGAAACATCATCCATCTTACAAGAATCTTCATCCATGCTGCAACAAAATGTCGTCAATACCAAGCAGGCGACCCAACTATCGAAACAAGTAAATGAATCTGCCGGCAGGGGCAGTAACGAAATGCACGAGATGATGAGTTCCATCCAGGAGATCAAGAAATCCAGCGACCAAATTGCGAAGATCATTAAAGTCATTGATGACATTGCTTTTCAGACCAATATTCTCGCCCTCAATGCGGCAATTGAGGCGGCAAGAGCCGGGGAAGCCGGTATGGGATTTGCCGTAGTCGCGGAAGAAGTTAGAAATTTGGCGGGACGGAGTGCCCAAGCAGCGAAAGATACCACGGCAATTATTGAAGCCAATATTGAATTATCCGGTAAAGGTGTCTCAGCGGCTGAAAGGGTACGTGAAGCCTTGGATGAAATAACGACTCAGGCTAAAACGGTCAACGAATTAATGAATGAGATCTCGGCTGCCAGTCAGGAACAAGCCCAAGGAGTCGATCAAGTAAACAAGGCAATGACTCAAATGGAGAGCGTGACCCAACAAAACGCTTCCACTGCGGAAGAGAGCGCCTCAGCATCCGAGGAGTTAAACGCCCAGGCTGAGGGCATGAAAACAATCGTCCAAGAACTTTCGCAGATCGTAAATGGAATGCAAAGTGCGCTCGTGAATGAAAACCCAAACGCAGCTCAAAGTGGCAATCATCAAAGCCTTTATTCAAATCAGGATTTTAAAGCGGTTGAGACTAGCAGTCGGAATCATGTTCATCAAGAGTCAGGAGACCAAAATAAGTTACTGACGGATAAAGCAAAAACGAAAGTCGTTTCTCCGGAAGAAGTGATTCCACTTGAAAAAGATCCTCATCAATTTTAGGGAATTTTATGAATTCTAGTAACCAAATGATAAACCTGATTTCTTAAGAAATCAGGTTTATCATTGTATCTGGTTTTAACTTTCTTTGCTTCGTCCTTTTCACTTTAAATAGATTGAGGGTATAATAAGGAAAGAAAGCGGTGAATGTTATGCCGATGCCCAAATTACCGATTGGAAAAGCGTTCATGCTGATTGAGCCGGGACCGGTTATCTTGGTCACAACAAACAATAAAGGCCGCAATACATGGCATATGGTATTAGATTTCACTCCGCAGATTGCTCTGAAAACCGGTCCGTGGAATTATTCGTACGAGGCCCTTACCCACACCAGAGAATGTGCTGGCAGTTCCCACGATTGATCTTATGGAAAAGGCGGTCAGTATTGGCGATTGCTCCGGCACAAAAGTGGACAAGTTTAAAAAATTTGGTCTGACGCCATTACCGGCTAGAGATGTGAAGGCTCCACTTATTTCTGAGTGCTTGGCCTGTATTGAGTGCCGTGTTACTGACTATTTGGAACCGCAGAGTATTTTCGTTTTGGATGGAAGACGCGCCTGGATCGATAATGAGCGTAAAGAGCGCCGGACATTTCATGCCAGTGGCGACGGCACATTTGTTGTGGACGGAAACATTGTGACTCCATTGAATTTTAGTAAATTTATTTTACCCAATATTTATTTCCCCATTGGGACATGAGTCCTAGTATCGGAATAAGTGTTTTCCCTTTATCAGTCAAAGAGTATTCGACTTTTGGAGGAACTTGATTATATTGCTCTCTGTGGATCAGATCGTTGCTTTCTAATTCCTTCAACTGCTGACTTAATGTTTTGTGCGCAATGGATGGCAAGTTCTCTTTCAGCCTGCCGTACCTTAGTACCTCATTTGTGGATATCAGCCATAAAATGGCCCATTTCCACTTTCCTCCGAGAATGGATAAGGTATAATTTATCGGGCAATTCAGTCCTTCTTTCTCATTATGATCCATATTATACTCCAATACTTACTTTTATTATAGTATATAACAAAAATGTGCATACTTTACTTCACTGTAATAACAATATACAATCTTCAGTTAGAAGTCAACGTAATATTTCAGTGGAGGTACAGTTTATGAAGGCATTAGCGTTTAACGGGGGTCCGAGAAAGAATGGGAACACCGCAACTGTCCTTAATCGTGCTCTTGAAGGCGCGGCTTCGCAGGGAGCGGAAACGGAACTCATCCATCTTTATGATCTTAACTATAAAGGGTGTATAAGTTGTTTTGCTTGTAAAAGGATAGGCGGCGAAAGTTATGGACGATGTGCAGTAAAGGATGATTTGACACTGGTTTTTAGCAAAATTGAAGAAGCTGGCGCTGTTATCCTGGGCACTCCCATATACCTTGGAGCGGTTACAGGTGAGATGAAATCGTTTATTGAACGGTTGATATTTCCATATCTGGTGTATGATAAGAACCATTCTACTCTTTTTAAAAAGAAGATGCCTACCGGATTCATTTACACCATGGGTGTGAATGAGGACCGAATGAAAATGATGGGATATGATAAACCTTCTGGCATTAATGAAATGTTGATGAAAAATATTTTTGGAGGGACATCGGAATCTCTGTTTGTTAACGATACTTATCAGTTTGATGATTACTCAAAATATGTTTCAACGTCATTTAGCCAAGAAGAAAAAGCGAAAAGACGAAAAGAAGCATTCCCTAATGATTGCAAAAAAGCTTTTGATATGGGAGTTAGACTTGTACATGAGGGAGGAAAAAAAGAATGAAAGAATACATTGATGGTAATGAGCTTGATAAACTGGTAATACTATGGACTTCATCTGAACGAGATGTTGCGATGCATTTTGCGCTTATGTATCCCAGAGTTTCAAAACAGCATGGATGGTGGGATGAGGTAAGAGTGATTATTTGGGGGCCATCTGAAAAGCTTTTGGCTGAAGATGAAGAACTACAGCTTTATATAAAAGCGATGCTGGATAACGGGGTTGAGATTCTTGCCTGCAAAGGTTCGGCGAATATTTATGGAGTGGAAGAAAAGCTCACCAGCTTGGGAATTGAAGTAATATATATGGGAGAACATTTAACGAAAATGATAAAATCGGATTGGAAAGTAATCACTGTGTAAAAGTTTCGGTTTAGCGTTGTTCACTCGATGGCATGGATGAAGTGAGAGGCTCTTCCCGAAAGAGGGCATAATCGCAATTTGACGGGAAAAGTGTAAAATTTGAAATGAGATGGAGGTATCCATATGAATATCACAAGCCGATATTTTTATCCGGCGGAGTATCAGAAAAAATCGCTTGAGGCCCTGGAAATTGCCATGGGGACTGCGCCGCTATATGAGGATTGGCGGGCGCTTGATCCCGGGCTGGGAACCGCACTCGATCAGAGATATGCGGCCTTGCCGGAATTAACCAAAAAAGCCATGCGGGAGCATTTTCCCCAGGGGTTGGTTCCCAATCATCTCCAGGTCCAGGACGGCTTGGCCCGGAACGAAATCGAATATACCTTTACCAGCGGCACGACCGAAGAAAAAGTGGTCAATCTTTGGAATCAAACCTGGTGGAACCAATCCGAGGCGGCTTCCTGGAAATTGAATGCCCATACCGCGTGTCTGGATTACCCCCAGAAATATGCGCAGCTGGCCAGCGCCCTAAACGTGGGAATTCAGTGCGAGCAAGATTTACCGATGGAAAACCGTATCCTGGGCCATAATTTGTTTTTGAATGAAAAAATCAGCGTGATGCAATGGCAGCCCAGCCATTTGGCACGGATGGCGCGGGAGCTGAAAATATTTAAGCCCGTCATCCTGGAAGCCAATCCGTCACTGCTGGCCCGCTTAGCCTGGTGGGCGTGGGACACGGGGCAAGAACTTTACTCCCCGGCCGCCATCCTTTTTACCTTTGAATATCCCTCCCAGATCCATCTGGCGGCGATCCGCCGTGTGTTTTCATCACCCCTGATCAGTTCCTATGGCACCACGGAAACCGGTTTTGTGTTGATGCAATGCGAAGCCGGCCTGTTTCACCAGAACACTGATTTCTGCCGGATTGATTTTCAACCCCTCACGGCCAGGCACGGCGGGCCGGATTTGGGCCAGATTCTGGTCACGACTTTCAACAATCCCTGGACCTCCATACTTAAGTTTGATGTGGGGGATCTGATCCGTTTGCACCCCACGGGTCAATGCGCTTGCGGCCGGAACGAAGGCCTGCTGGTGGAGGCCATTGAAGGCCGGATGGCCAATGCCACTTTTACTACCCAGGGGGACTTGGTGACGACTATGGCTCTGGATACCCAACTGGCCCGGATTCCGGAAATCCGTGATTATCACCTGGAACAGCGCAGCCGGACCCAGTATGAACTGCAATTGGTCTTAACCAACAGCAGAACTGATAGTTCTGCTGAGGTTTTAGACCGGACGCGCCAGGCTCTGGAGTCTTTGTATGGACGGGATGGCGAGTTTACGCTTACGGTAGTCCCTGACCTCCTGCCCGGCCCTGCGGGGAAATACCGCCGGACTCAGGCCAATTTTGACTTTGACCCGAAAGGATTATTTGCATGAAAGAATCCAAACCGGTTTTTCTATTAGCGGGCGGCAATTTTCATAATCCCGAGAGCATAGTACCATCCATGGCCCGTGTCTTACAGGAATGCGGCAAGCAAAAACCGTATGTAGTTTACCTGGGTGTGGCCAGTGGGGATGATGTTGATTTTTTCCGGCATTTTCAAACCTTGCTGCAGGCGGCCGGGGCAGGAGAAGTAAATTTTCTCCGCCTGGCTGGGCAGCGGGTGGATTTGTCCGCCGCCAAGCAAGCTCTCGAGGCGGCGGATGCCATTTTTCTTTCCGGCGGGGAAGTGGAAGATGGCATGCGCTGGCTAGTACAGCATGGTCTGGCTGGCTTTTTAAAGGAACTTTATGGCCGGGGAAAATTGTTTTTCGGTGTCTCCGCGGGCAGCATCATGATGGGCACTCACTGGGTGCGCTGGGAAAATCCTCAGGATGACGCTACGGCCGAGCTCTTCGACTGCCTGGGGTTTGTTCCGACTGTTTTCGACACCCATGCCGAGGATGAGGACTGGAAAGAATTGAAATTGGCCTTGAAGCTGCAGGGACCCGGCAGCCGGGGTTATGCCATTCCCAGCGGCGGCATGGTGTGTGGGGACAGTAGCGGTAAAGTGGTGGCTCTGGAAAAAGCTCCTATCTGTTATGGAAATCAAGAAGGCCGGGTGCAGAAAGTTTAATTCCGCTTCTATCACTATAAATAACAAAGGAATTTTAATTCTACTTTGTGAAATTA
>DNPQ01000579.1:4258-4975 GCA_003501335.1 Bacillota bacterium | reverse complement strand
TGGATTTAAATCACAAATTGTTTGTTTCGGGTCTTGTAAATATTTAAATGATTGCAGTATAATAAAACGAATAATTTAAGTTGGATTAGCAGAATTTATGAAATAATTATGGACAGGCTTATATTTAGGAGTATCTAAAGTGGCTGATTCATTTCATCAATTCATAAGCACCAATCATCAAGGATTATTATTTCATTCTCGCGATCATAAGAAAAATAGAAATTGGTCTGACTGGCATTGGCAGATCAGAAACCAAATCCGGACACCTGAAGATTTAGGCGCTTTGATTGATTTATCCGAAAACGAGAAACAGGAAATTAAAAAAGCCGCCGCGGTTTTTCCGATGGCCATTACACCTTATTACGCTTCGCTAATCGATTGGAATGATCCTTCCTGCCCGATTCGAATGCAATGTATTCCGAGCACCCAAGAATTAAATTTTGGGTTGGAAGAAATGGATGACCCGCTGAAAGAGGAAGCCTTTTCCCCACTACCTGGATTGATTCATCGTTATCCTGACAGAGTCCTATTGTTAGTCACTCTGGAATGTTCTACGTATTGTCGGCATTGTACCCGGAAACGTAAAGTCGGAGATCCGACCAAGGCCATCAATATCCAAGGGATTGATGAAGGAATCAAGTATATTCAAAATCATCATGAAATCAGAGATGTATTGCTATCCGGGGGAGACCCATTTTTTCTGGGGGATCAACTTCT
>DNPQ01000579.1:0-3869 GCA_003501335.1 Bacillota bacterium | reverse complement strand
CCGATTTGGATTAACACTCATTTTAACCACCCGCGCGAATTTACTCCCGCATCAACTCACGCCTTAGCGAAATTAGCCGATGCCGGTATACCGCTAGGCAATCAAACCGTACTCTTGAAAGGGATTAATGACAGTACGGCCGTTATTAAAGAATTAGTGCATTTACTGGTAAAAAATCGGGTCCGGCCTTATTACCTCTATCATTGTGATTATTCCCGGGGTATTCAACACTTTCGGACCTCTATTGCCGCAGGGGTAGAAATATTAGAAAATCTGATCGGCTATACTTCGGGTTTTGCCATACCGACTTATGTAGTTGATATACCGGGCGGGGGAGGGAAGGTCCCTATTTTTCCGGAATATCTCCAGTCGATCAATGGTTCTGAAGTGCTTCTAAAAAACTTTGAAGGTACTTTATATCATCTCAAAGAGTGAAGGAATATCGTATGAAAATTGGCCTGACCTATGACTTAAAAGATGATTATTTAAAGATGGGTTTCAGTGATGAAGCGGCGGCTGAATTCGATTCCATGGAGACAATTATTGGAATCGAAGAAGCTTTAAAGTCTCTGGATTATCAAACTGAAAAAATTGGGAATATTCAAAGCCTTACTCAGCAATTGGCAGCCGGAAAACGCTGGGATTTAGTATTTAATATTTGTGAAGGACTTTACGGTTTGGGTCGTGAGGCTCAAGTCCCTTGTCTACTGGATGCTTACCAAATTCCCTATACTTTCTCCGATCCACTGGTTTTAGCTTTGGCTTTGAATAAAGAATTAACCAAAAGGGTGATTCGTGATCTGAAAATTGCCACTCCCGATTTTGCAGTCATTGAGGATGAGAAGGATATTGATCAAATCAGCATGGAATTTCCGCTTTTCCTTAAACCGATTGCTGAAGGAACGGGGAAGGGGATTAGTAAGAATTCAACGGTTTCCAACCGTGAAGAGTTATTAACTACTGCTAAAAAAATACTCCTCCAGTTTCAACAGCCTGTTCTGGTTGAAACTTATTTACCAGGCAGGGAATTTACCGTAGGAATTCTTGGTACCGGTGACGCGGCAAGAGTTATCGGAGTCATGGAAATTACTCTGAAAACGACTGCTGAACCAGGGAGTTATTCTTATCTTAATAAAAAGCATTATCGAGAGTTGGTCGAATATTCTTTCCCGAATGATTTAGAATCTCGTTTATCCGCTGAATTGGCACTTAAGGCATGGAAAGGGTTGGGTTGCCGGGATGGCGGGAGAATCGATGTAAGGTCTGACCGCTACGGAAAACCGCACTTTATCGAAGTAAACCCTTTGGCCGGGCTTCACCCGGATGATTCCGATCTTCCGATTATTTGTAAAAAGGCAGGCTTAACCTATCAGGAGTTAATCAAAATAATTGTGGATTCCGCCAAGATTAGAGTGGGATTGATGGGATAAAGATAGGTTTAAGAGATTGGGGAGGCAAAAGGTAAATTATGTCCAATATTATTGGGATCGACATTGGTGGAACCAAATGCGCAGTTATTCTGGGAAGTATATCGGCTGCTAAAAAGCTTGATATTCTTGATAAAGTTGTGTTTCCAACGGAAAATTCCCGGGGTGTAACCTATACATTAGAGCAGATTTTTGCCAATATCGGACAAATCGTCACGAAAAATAGCCTGAAGATCACCGATATAAAAGGTTTTGGAGTTAGTTGCGGCGGGCCGCTCGACAGCAAACGGGGTTTCATCATGTCGCCCCCCAATTTGGTGGGTTGGGATAATATTAATATTGTTGAGCTGATGGAGCAACGTTTCGGAGTGAAGACGCGGCTGCAAAATGATGCCAATGCCTGTGCATTGGCCGAGTGGCGTTTTGGGGCGGGCAGGGGTTCACAGAATATGATATTTTTAACTTTCGGCACCGGAATGGGAGCCGGCCTTATCCTAGACGGCCGCTTATATAGTGGAACCAATGACATGGCGGGTGAAATAGGTCATATCCGCTTGGCGGATTTTGGGCCGGTCGGTTACGGGAAAGCCGGTTCTTTCGAAGGGTTTTGCAGCGGAGGGGGACTGGCCCAATTGGCCCGGATAAAAGTCCTGGAAAAATTACAAATGGGGGAAAAGGTCTCATTTTGCGCCGGGGTCCCCGAATTGGATCATTTGAATGCCAAAATTCTCGGTGAAGCAGCGAAAGCCGGTGATGAATTGGCTTTGGAAATTTTCGGGATTTGTGGCCGGCACCTGGGCCGGGGATTAGCGGTTTTACTGGATATATTGAATCCGGAAGTAATCGTTATCGGGAGTATCTTCGCCCGTTGCCGGGAATTGTTATGGGAAACTATGATAGAGGTTATTCAGAGGGAATCCCTAAGTTTAACACGGGAGGTTTGCCGGATAGTCCCGGCCGGACTCGGGGAAGAAATTGGGGACTATTCCGCATTGGCGGTAGCTATGGATGATGGCAGTCAAGCTTAATGAAAGTAAAGGATAGGGGATGGAACATTATGAAAAATGAAACGAAAGTGATTTTCGATCAATTGTTTGAGAATTATCCCAAGCTGGGAAACTGCCAGGAAAGCATTACGCAGGCATTTCAGTTATTGCAACAAAGTTACGCAGGCGGGGGTAAGCTGCTGGTCTGTGGCAATGGAGGCAGTGCGGCTGATGCCGAGCATATTGTCGGTGAACTAATGAAAGGCTTTTTGTTGAAACGAGAACTTCCGGAAGCGGATCAGGAAAGGGTAAGAAAAGCATTTCCTGAAGAATGTCATTATCTTGGCGCTAATTTACAAAGGGCCTTGCCGGCTATTTCTTTGGTGAGCCAATCGGCTTTGGCAACCGCTTTTATCAATGATGTGGCCCCGGATATGGTTTTTGCCCAGCAGGTGTACGGCTATGGTCGGCCTGGTGATGTATTAATCGGTATCAGTACTTCCGGTAATTCCAAAAATGTAGCCAATGCCGTAAAAATCGCTAAGTCCTTCGCGATACATACCATTGGTTTGACAGGTGAAAAGGGCGGTTTGTTGAAAAATTTATGTGATGCAACGATTACGGTTCCATCCGGAGAGACTTTTAAAATCCAGGAATATCATCTTCCGGTGTATCACGCACTTTGCGCCATGATTGAAAGGGAGTTTTTCGGGAAATAATTCATGGCCTTTGCGCTGAAATTCTTTCTTTTCAATCTCAAAATTCTTAGCAACGGCAGCGGAAACGGATACCATTGATCGAATGGCCCCAAGAAGAGGATAATTGTTATATAATAATATTGTCGATCCCCACGGCATTTGATGACGGTATCTCATTTTGAAAATTTCGATGGCGCCAATGGGTCGATTAATTATAATGACGGGGCGACTGATATGGAGAGAAACAGGATCAAGGTTCTGATTGCGGATGATGAGGAAAAAGTTTGCACACTGATTTATAAATTAGTGGATTGGAAAGATTTCGATATGGAGGTTGTGGCAACCGTATACAACGGCATCGATGCCTTGGAGCGCATCAGGGATCTTGCCCCGGACGTCGTGATTACGGATATCCGGATGCCGGGTTATGACGGCATCGAGCTTATCGCTAAGGCAAAGGAAATCAACGATCACCTCGAATTTATCATTATCAGCGGATACCGGCATTTTGAATATGCCCAAAGCGCCATTAAGTATGGCGTCAGTGACTATTTGTTGAAGCCAATCAAAAAAGAGGAATTAACCGGTACTCTTGAAAAGATTCGTTTGCATTGTCTTAATCGTGCTGACCAGCTGTCTACCCAAGAACAGCTGCGTTTGCGGTTGCAGGATGATACCAGCAAGCAGAGGGAACAGCTGTTTCTGGATTTTTTATTAAATCCTTCCAAGGCCGTTACAACTCTTGGGGAGCTTAATCA
>DNPQ01000520.1:7915-13165 GCA_003501335.1 Bacillota bacterium | reverse complement strand
GAATTCATCTTGGAAAATATTATAGTGTTTGATTATCCTGATTCAAAATCTCATGAATCAGGATTTTTTTTTCATGATTTATTTTTTGGGGAATAACTATGGATTAGGTCGATTTGAAGGAGGCTTTTTTGTGAAGGATTCGGCGAAGAAGGTTGTGTTGGTCGTAATATTTGTAAGCTTAATGATTGGAGGTTTTTCAAGTACAGCGCTTTTTTATCGGCAGCGGGGTGATCTTGAAAAACGGCCGAATTCCCTGCATATATCGAAGGCCGAAATCCCGGATATAGGGATTTCCGAATCCCGGGAAAACAATCAAAAATTGATGTATCATCCTTACGGAAGGCCAGTCGAAGGGACATTGATGTGGGAAAATGATCGCCATTTTCATGAGATTTGTGCCAAGTATCAAACTTCGATACGAATGTCGGCTTTTCAGACAACATTGCCGGACCCATTACCGGGAGAGGAATATAATGTGGCACTGGCGGCCGATATAATTAGTGGAAGTGTCCTACTGCCGAATCGGATATTTTCTGTCAATAAAGTTGTAGGTCCATACAGCAGAGAACGAGGATTTAGAGAAGGTCCGACATACTATGGGACTAAACTTATTAAGACAACCGGAGGGGGTGTTTGTAAAATTGCTTCAACATTGTATAATGTTGTCGCATTAGCCAATTTAAAAATTATCGAACGCAAGCAACATGGCATGTTAGTGCCTTATGTCCCGTCAGGACAGGACGCTACGGTTGCTGAAGGCAATAAGGATTTTAAATTTAAAAATACTACCCATGATCCGATTTTAATTTGGGCGGATACCAAAGATAATACCTTATATATGGCTATTTATGGACGTACCAAACCTTCCAAAGTCATTTGGCGTCATCAGATTATCAATCGTCAGGATTTTAAAACCATTTATCAAATAAATTCTTCCTTAAAACCGGGTGAAGAGAAGGTTGTCATCGAGGGAGCCGAAGGAATGACCGTTAAGAATTGGTTGGAAATTGAAAATATCAATGGAGAAAAAATTCGCAAGGATTTAGGTGTCGATTATTACCGGCCAATGATTCGGGTAATTGAACGGGCTCCCGGGACCCATGAATAGGATAAATATATTTGCGGCTATTATCAATAGCTTATTTGAAGACCGGTTGTTATACTGAATTCTCATTCGGTCCTAATGAAAGGATACATAATGCGCGGCCATTTTCAGGCCGCGCCAATAATGTGGTCACCAATTTTGTTGATGAATGACTCCGTTGGTGACTCGTTGTCAGTTGGGAGGATTCATAGATGAATGCATTTTTGATAGCTTTATTCGGGGCTGTGTGCTGGGGATTGGCACCTCTTTTTGGTAAAGTGGGTTTGCGTGGGGTTAATCCAATTGATGGCATTGTTGCACGGACGGCTATTACTGTACTTTTTGTTGGCGGTTGGGCAGCAGCAAACGGTAGTTTTAGTCGTCTCAGTGCAATTCCCACCAAACGCTGGATGTATCTTGCCATAGAGGCATTTTTTGCCACTTTTGCCGGTGATTTGGCATATTATGCTTCAATAAAAAGAGGAGATATTGGTCAAACTTCATTGGTTTTAGCCAGTTCGCCTTTGATTACGATGTGGGTGGGATGGTATTTTTTGGGAGAATCCCTAACTTTTTCAAAAATAGCCGGGGCTGCATTTATCATTATTGGTGTTATTTTAGTCGGTTTTAAAACAAGATAAGGTATTTAAAGCATGGTCTACAAATCATACCATAATGCCAAACTGGCGAAGACCGCTCCACAATGAGTTACCTGATGTTCTACTGCACAGACTTTTATCTCTTGATATTCTATATTACGAAGGGTGAAAGCTTCGATGACCATTTCAGTGATTCGTTCCTCAATTTCTGATTTTGAACAGAAATCCGACGTTTCCATAATAACTCCGAAAGTGTCTGCAACGGGAATACCGACAGCAACTGCCGCTGCAATCAGTTCACCCGGTTCGATGCTGGATATTGAACCATAAGCAGTTGGTACCAGAGAACCAAAAGGAATTTCCAGTTTTCTTTGGTATTTGGCTCCGGGGGGTAAAATACTGGAAACCTTGATTAGGTTGAGATTTCCTAAACCAGAGGCCAATAATGCGGCATCAAAAGCATTGAGTTTTGTTTTTCCTTCACCAAAGCCGGTAACTAAAGTGAACCTATTGGGAGTGGCTAACAATTGGGAATACCTCCTTAAAAATTTTGACCTAATAAGGTATGTTAAAGTCCCTTAGAATGTTAAAATTATTTGCTATCCTACCATGATTTGAATTTTTAGAGTAAAATTATTACTGTTTAAGAAGGTTTAGCTTTTGGAAATGATTGAGAATCTCAAATGATTGAGGAGCATGGGATGGAACAACGTAAGCCGGCCTGGCTCAAAATTAGGCTTCAAAGCGGAGAGGGAAAAGTGAAAGTGGAAGCGCTTTTAAAAAGGCTTTCTTTACACACGGTATGTGAAGAGGCGAAATGCCCTAATTTAATGGAGTGCTTCAACAGACGCACAGCCACATTTATGATCTTGGGGCGGTTCTGTACTCGAAATTGTACATTTTGCAAGGTAGAAAAGGGAATTCCATCCAAAGTTGATCAAGCTGAACCGGCGCATATCGCTGAAGCGGTTAAACAGTTACAGTTACAGCATGTGGTTATCACTTCCGTTACCCGTGATGATCTATCAGATGGAGGAGCTTCACAATTTGATGCAGTGATAAAAGCTATACGCGATAATACCTTAGATGTAGTCATAGAGGTGCTTATACCCGATTTTCAAGGTGACTGGAAGGCATTGAAAACAGTAATTGCAGCTCAACCTAAAGTAATTAATCATAATCTGGAGACAGTGCCTCGTTTATATCCAATGGTACGCCCTTTAGCAGAATACCGTCGATCATTGGAATTACTTCGAAATGTGAAGCGGATAGATCCGGATATGATAACGAAATCTGGGATAATGGTAGGGCTTGGAGAAAGGCAAAACGAGGTATTGGCAACATTGAGGGACTTAAGGTCCGTTCATTGCGATATACTTACGATTGGACAATACCTGGCCCCTTCCCGGGAACACCATCCAGTATCTGAATATATTCATCCGAATATTTTTGAACGATACCGGAAGATTGGAATAGAATTAGGATTTCGGTATATTACTTCCGGCCCGTTGATACGTAGTTCGTATCATGCGGATGAAGCCTTGGACGATGGAAAGTTTAAATCTGAAAGTTGAATTGGTACTTCATGAAAGGAGTTAGACTGGACATAAATAAGACGCTCTGGTTAAAAGATTACAGGTATTTTCATCAAATAATTCGAAGCATAATTGCCGTTTATAAAAATACTGTTGCGGTAGGGTAAATAGTTGATAGTAGCTATTTTTTGGTTTACCGAGCATTGTCACAAAATAGCCTCGATATCTTACTGAGCTGATTTCGACGTTCATGGCGAGTATTGGTAATGTATCTTTGGAAAATTTTTTATCGAATGTAAACTGGTAATCTTGCCAAAGGACCAAACGCCATTTTTCAAGATTTTCTCCAATGATTAATTGAACAGATAAAGCCTTATTTGATGACTGAATAGTATTTTGACAAATCTCAGTTACTTTTAAGGGAATATATTGGACTGCCGGAAACGGGAAAATGGCTTCTTTTCCAAAACTCACAGTATATGAACACCTCCAAGAACAAAGTTAACAAAATATCTTATGCTACTTTAGCCTTATCAGTTACAGATTCAAAATATTTTTTGAGTTCAATTCCAGCGAATTTTTCAAGGATGAAAGGTGAATTTGAGGTATTTTGGGATTAACTTTTGTTATTGGGGAGGAAAAACTGAATCAGTCCAGAAAAAGCTATATATAAATATAAATTGTTTGATTTTTTGAATGTTTAGATTTCATCCATTGTGGAGCCTTAATTAATGTTAATCAAATTTGTTTTACCATTTTTTTTACTAGTATGTACTATCACTGTGTTACTGACCATTATTTTATATTCATGGTTAAACAGGAGAGCAAATAGTACCTTAAAAAGTTATCTATGTTCCTTAACCATCTTAATTGTTTGGTTGATTTCAGAAATTTTAGCGATTTTTGCAACGCATTCACTTTTTGAGAAATGGATTTTAGCGATTCATTTTTTAACCATTTGTTATATGGGTATAGTATGGTTAATTTTTTGTTTGTGGTATTCTGAAAGCAAAATTATTAAAGATCCGAAAAACATTCTATTAATGGGAATCATCCCGACAATTTGTTTCATTGGAATTACAATCAATTCCTTTTATGGTTCTTTTTTAAGGTTTAATCATGGCTTTGTACAAATTCTGTTCTGGCTTTATATTATCGAAACGTATTTATATTATGGGCTTGGAATGATTTTTTTTATCAGGTATTCATGGAAACAAATTTATGAAAAGAAAAAACAAATCATTTTCATGGCTCTTGTCGGCTTTATTCTTTTTATCGCAAATGCCTTCCAGATGGTTGGTAATATCCGATTAGGGATTGAGTGCACTCCCCTCATTTTTGCCTTCATGTTAATCCTTTTTGCATTTATAATTTTCAAGCAGAAATTGTTAAATACAGAATCATTGGCCATGGAAAAAATGATGGAAAATATGAAAGAAGCCATTTTAGTAACAGATTGCTTCAATCATATTATCGACTTCAATCCAGCATTAAGGAAAGCCTTTACAGATTATGAGAAGATTAAAATCGGTTCACCCATCAATGCTTTTGTGGATCAGTTACAGGGTTCTATTGAAAATAATTCTGAATCGATTCGAATGCTCCAAGCCATCGCCACTCAAAAGCCAATCCAAACCTGCGGCCCCATTGATCTTATCAAACCGAAAAAAAGGTGCTTTATCGTGAATATTTGGCCGGTTTTTAGCGGGAAAGATTTGATGGGTCGGGTACTTTCTTTTAATGATATTACGCTTGCTAAAAATCTTTGGGATGAATTATATACCACAAATAATCAGTTATCCGTCAAAAATCAACAGTTAAATCATAATGAGGAAACTGTAGCCGAACTTGCTGTTGCCAGAGAAAGGAACCGTTTTGCAAGGGATGTCCATGATACCTTAGGGCAAACGATGACCCTGCTCATTACATTGTTACAAATTGCCAAGATGAGTTACCGGATAAATCCGGAAAAAAGTGAAACTCACTTGGATAAAGCTTTAAAGATAGCCGGGGAAGGCCTAGCCGAAGTCAA
>DNPQ01000520.1:0-7590 GCA_003501335.1 Bacillota bacterium | reverse complement strand
AAATTTAGTTGAGGATTTTCAGTTGTCGGGTATGAAAATAGAATTATCCATTGGAGAGTTAGGAAGGTATAACGGTTTTTCTTATACCAGTGTGATTTACCGTATTTGTCAGGAAGCCTTAACCAATGCCCTGCGACATGGAAAGGCTGCACATGTGTGGGTTACGATTGAAGTGGATGACCAATGGTTGTGTCTGGCGATTGCTGATGATGGATGCGGCTGTAAGGATTTTCAGAAAGGATATGGTCTCCATGGAATGGAAGAAAGAGTCATTAGTTTAAAGGGAAATATCATTTACAATCATGGAAGTACTGGCTTTGGAATTTTTGTAATGATTCCGTTGTCAATATAGTAGATACTTGATTTCCTTGGGTGATGGTCATATTTTATCCATAATTTGGCATACTATAAAAAGATAGGTTAATCGATTTGTGGAGGAGAAAATGGATGAATAGACCAACGCCCAAACATAAAGATCCATACTGGAATGGGGTTTTATGCGGTGCTTTTTTAGGTTGCTTTTTGATGAGTATCGCTTCTTTTTTATTTATTCAATATCAGGGATTACAATTTGCCATTAATCCGGAACAACTTGCTCAAATGGTTAGAACTAAAATTCAAAATCAAGCCAAGCAAGATATCCCCCAGCTTTTGGAAAAAATTAAAATAGAATTGCCAAATGAACTGCCGAACCATTTGGAGGAACTGGATAATTTAACCATCAACATTGGAAATAGTCAGGTAAAATTACCGCCGGAACTTTCTGCAGCGTTAAAGGAAGAATTTTCTCGTACTTTTGAAGTCGCTCTCATCAATACCTTGAATAACTATAATTTGATGGCTTCCGAAGAGTTAATCGGTAAGAATACTTATGAACTGATCCGCAAAGCTGTAAAACAGGAGATTATCGGCAGAACTTATCACATTAATTATTCACATTGGTTCTCTGTCCCGGTTAAAATAGTGGAAACTTCCCAACGAAATACACCATTTGAAATTGGCATATAAGTTGGTTAACAGAGCCCCTTTTATTATTCCTTCAATTTTGAATCCAAGCTTCTAACTTTTCAGTAAGATTATCCAAAGATATTCCGGCATGAGTTCGGTTGTCGTTAAGTCTGCTTGTGCCTATTAAACTCTTGACTATCCGATGCTATTATGTTAACGTTGGTTTCAAGATAAGTAAAACGTTCTTGAAATCCTGAATTATGGCTTCAATGAGAATGTTTTATAATATTGGGAGGCTAACTTTGATACAGGTTATTCCTTTTTTGGCCAAGAAGGAACCAATTTTTTTACCGCTTCTCGCGAGAGGACTTTCGGATCTCTCCGCTTTACGATTGAATGCTGTTGGAATAGAGGCACAGGTTAATACCAGCTTGGAAATAAAAGAATGGGAACAAATGAATCATCAAAGCTCAAACCCCTTGGCTTGGGCTGGTCAAGATTTATGGTTTTCGGCGGAGGTAAACAATGTAATTGAACTTTCGATGCGGTTTTTATTATATGACCCAGCCTCCGATATTTTGGTTTACCAAGATCAGTTTGAAGTTCCGGAGGAACAGTTTTTAATAACTTGGGAGCAACATCTATCGTCTTTAATTGGGTTTTTAAATAAGGATGTTGATTTATCTTCAGAAAATTTGCGGATGTACACAAAATCACTAGAAGCTTTTCTTGCTTTTCGAAAGGGGCTTGAAACTTTATCACAAGCCCGCAGTGATCGATTTAAAGAGGAAGGCCTTGAAAGTTTATTAGAGGCGGTGGCTTATGATCCTGAATTCGTTGAAGCGGTCGACATATTGCTGCTGTTTTTAATGCAAAATGATTTTGCCCGGAATATTGAACGGATCGATCATTGTATTAATATTTTAGAGCGATTACGCCAAATTGCCATTCATCATCCTAGAGTCCCGTTGGTGTTGACAGAGTGCTATTTTCGTTGGGGCAATAAAGAAAAGGCTGAACAAACTCTCAAAGAAATGATTGAGTCTTTCCCTGAATTTATTGAGGGCCGACTTCGTCTGGCTTTATTTTATCATACTTCCAATCGATTGCCGGAAGCCTTGCATGTATTGGAAGAAATTCTCGTCTTCGAACCGAATGAACCAACGGCTTTGGATTTGATGGGGGCAATTTATGCCGGCGAAGGGAAGTCCAAAAAGGCGGAAGAAGTTTGGCTCAAAGCAATTCAAGCTGAGCCGACCCGGGTTAATGTCTTTAACAATTTGGCGATCCTCGCTGAAGAAAATAATGATCTTGAAAATTCCGAAACCTATTATTTAAAAGCACTAAAGTTAAGTGATGATTGGTGGGGTACTTATTATCATTACGGAACTTTTTGCTGGCGACAGGAACGCTATGAAGAAGCAGCTATTTGGTTGGAGCATGCCCGTCAGTTAAATCCGACATATTTTCAAATTTTCCAAAATCTCGGCTTGGTATTTATTGAGCTCGGCAAATATATTGAAGCCCAGGATGCCTTGATGCAATTATTACAAGTTGCACCGGACAATCTGGTTCGCCGGCAGACCTTACAATTGTTGGACCAATTGAATAAACCGGAAATTGAAATTGAAATCGGGATTCGACAATTAGATAAGCTTTGGGAAGAGGGAAAACATTGGCAAGTTATGAAGGCGCTGTTTTTAAAGTATCGCCAGGCCAGGAGTCATTGGTATTATTGGTATCTATTGGGAAATATTATGAAAGATTTTAACAGAGATGCTTTGGCCGTTGTTTTTTGGCAGATCGGCCTGAGGCACAATCCAGGATATCTACTATTCAAACGATTAGGACTTTATTACTGGGGTAAGGGTAATAATCGGAAAGCCTTGCCAATTCTGCGTAAAGCTTATCAGCTTCATCAAGGAGACGAAGAAACGGCCAAGGCATATCTACAAACACTGGTAAATTTAGGCGAAGCAGAAGAATTGCAAAATAATGTCCGAAAACTGTCCCAAATCATTCCTATCAATTTAAGTTAAATCGATAATTGTTTGGAAATTTTTCTTATATGAAATACCGGTTGGGTGAGGATTCAAATGGACTGGATATTTATTATTGCGGGGGGCTTATTATTGATTGTTGTTTTAAAAATAATATTTAAAGCTGTAAAATTTGTTTTTTTGCTATTCATGCTTTCCTTATTGCTGCTTTTTTTATGGTTATGGCATCTGGGATTTATTTTGAAATGATGAGGCGCTTCTTGAAGCACGAGTTAGCATGCCCCTGTTATACTTGCCAAATTAGTTCTGATGTGGTAAACTAGAAGGGAAGATGTGTTGAAAAGGAGTGGGGAAATCCCACTCTTTCCTTTTGTAAACACCTGGGGGAGGTTCATAAATTTGGCCCCGAAAGAAAAAATTGAAGATATTATTGAAAAATTGGGTTCTCCAATTGCTGAACAAATGGGTTACGAATTGGTTGCAGTTGAATATCGTAAAGAAGGGCCTGATTGGATTTTGCGTTGCTTTATCGATAGTACAGCGGGAATCGGAATCAATGAATGCCAGCATTTTAGCGAAGCCTTGGGAAAGGCACTTGACGAAAAGGATCCGATGCCTGGAAGTTATTTATTGGAAATTTCGTCACCTGGAATTGAACGTCCGTTAAGAAAAGATGCCGACTTTATCCGTTTTACCGGAACTAAAGTCGAAGTTACATTGCACAAAGCGCTCAATGGTCAAAAAGTCTATCAGGGAGAACTATTAGGCTTGGTAGCAGGTGAGATGCAGCCAATGGTTCGTATGGAGTGGAATAACGCGATCATTGAGATTCCGCGAACTGAGATAGCAAAAGCACATATTATGGCTGAAGTTTTCGGCCCTAAAGGGGGAAAGAAAAGGAAATGAATCATGAGTTTATGGATGCTCTGGAGCAGGTTGAACGAGAAAAAGGGATCAGCAAAGTTATTCTGCTCGATGCGATTGAAACTGCTTTAGCTTCAGCATATAAACGCGATCAGAAAGTTGCCCAGAGTATCGAAGTACGTATTGATCCGGATACGGGTGCTTTTCGGGTTTATACGCACAAAACTGTTGTTGATGGAGTCGAAGATGATAAAAATGAAATTTCTTTGGCCGACGCTCAGAAAATAAACCCTATTTATGAACTTGGGGATTTAGTGGAATTTGAAATTTTCCCGAAGGAATTTGGGAGAATTGCTGCCCAAACAGCTAAACAAGTGGTTGTTCAACGAATCCGCGAGGCAGAACGAAGCATTATCTATGATGAATTTGTCAACCGGGTTGGTGATTTGATTACCGGAATTGTGCAACGATTTGAACAGAAAAATATATTCATTGATTTAGGCAGAATTGAAGGTATTCTGCCCGGGAATGAACAAATGCCCAATGAACATTATGAACAGGGCATGCGGCTCAAGACTTTTGTGGTTGAAGTCAAGAAAACGACTAAAGGGCCTCAGGTTCTTCTATCGAGATCGAGGATCGGCTTACTAAAACGCCTCTTTGAATTGGAGGTGCCTGAGATCCAAGATGGGTTGGTTGAAATCAAGTCAGTAGCCAGAGAACCAGGTCATCGTTCCAAACTTGCAGTGTATAGCCGCGATAGCCAAATCGATCCTGTAGGTGCTTGTGTAGGTTCCCGGGGTATTCGGGTTCAAATGATCGTCAGGGAACTCAAAGGAGAAAAAATTGATGTCATCCCTTGGAGCACTGACCCTATAACTTTTATTATTAATGCGTTAAGCCCGGCTAAGGTAAGCGATGTGAAAATTCTACCTTCTAAAAAAACGGCGATTGTCATTGTACCGGATTTTCAACTTTCGTTGGCAATTGGAAAAGAAGGACAAAATGCTCGCTTAGCAGCTAAATTAACTGGTTGGAAAATTGATATTAAGAGCGAATCCCAAGCTGCTGAACGGACTGATGAAATTGATCGCTTGGTCCGGGAAGAAATCGGATTTAAAGAGATTGTCAAGGAAGAAGAACTGCAAGAACAAGAATCTTTAGCAAATGTCGAGACCGTTGAGGACACGGGGGATGCTAAAGAAATTGAAGCAGATAAGAATTTCGAAGAGAAACCGGCTCTTCCTGAAAAAATTGCTGATACTGAAGAAGAAATAATCAATTTACCGGTTACTCCTTTGGAAGATGAGGAAGATGAAGAACCTGAAGAACCTGAAGAATTTAATCCCAAGAAGAAGGTCAAAAAGGTTAAATCTTCTCAGCCAAAACATCTTGCTAAGCTTGAACTTGAGGATGAACCTATTTCAGAAGACGAAGGATTTTTCTTTGCCGATGTCTTGGATGAAAAGAGCGGTAAATCTGATTCTAGATCTGATTTAGAATCAGATTCTAGTGGGGACGCAGAAAAAAATGAGGCTCAGCTTCAAAATGATGTAATAACAAGCGGGGGTAAAAAAACAAAGACCAAAAATTCAGTAAAAGTAGATGAAACCGGCAGCCAGGATGAGGATTTTAGTGGATTTACGATTGGTCAACTATTAGGGGCCGAGTTGAATAAAGAAAAAGCAGGCAGTGGTAAGGGACGGAAAAAGGGGGATTCATAATGAAGGTTAAAAAAATTCCCCAACGGACTTGTTTGGGCTGCAAATCGGTTAAGCCTAAAAAAGAATTAGTCAGGATGGTCCGTACACCGGATGGTGAGATTTTAGTCGACCCGACGGGAAAAAAATCAGGCAGAGGCGTATATACTTGCGCCAGCTTAAATTGTCTGGAAGCTACTTTTAAAGGCGCTATGCTTGATAAGGCTTTAGAAATTAACATATCGGCCGAAATAAAGGAACGCCTTCGGGCTGATTTATTAAAGATTATCCAATGACAAAGTTAGAAACTATGATTGGTTTTGCAGCCAAAAGTGGGCAGCTGATATCTGGAAGTACAGCGGTAGAGGTTGCCATCAAAAAAGGTCAGGTATATTTGGTAATTTGTGCTGGGGATTTATCTGCCAGAACGATTAAAAATTTTAATCACTTGTGTGAATTAAAACAAATTCCTTTTTATTGTTATGGTTCTTGTTCTGATTTGGGACATTGGATCGGTAAACCGGGTCGGGGCGTGATTGGCATAAGATCCAACCATTTTGCGGCGACGGTTCGTTCGTTATTTACAGATGGGGGTGACTCACAATAAATAAATTACGTGTGCATGAATTAAGTAAAGAATTAGGAATCAGCACCAAAGAATTAATGGCTTTTTTAAACCCTTTGGGCGCCAATGTTCGCAATCATATGAGTACAATTGACGATAAATTTGTCGATGAGGCTAGAGCGAAATTTCCAAGTGCTACCAAAGCAGTTAATGAGTCTACTGCGGTTAAGGCTTCTGAAATTCAGAATGGAACGAAAGAAGGATTAAAGCCCAAAACATTGGAAAAGGACTCATCCGATGAAGGAGGAGCTCTGCGTAAAGCTGTTTCGACTATCGATCATTTAGCAGGGGATAGCGGTGGTGTTACTACTTCTCCGAGCCAGAGAGCGGGTCAGTCGAAGGGTACTTCATCCCTCAAAGAGGCGGTAAGCCATACTGAGGGATTACCTAAGTCCGCACCACAACATGTTCAACCGGAAAGTTCCATGCAACGGGTAGGTCAACCGGGTAGGGTGAACAATGTTTCTTCAAGAGTATCTCCGATGAATCATTTAAGGACGGCTGAAAATAACCAGGAGCCGAAGCCGGCTGTAAATTCAAATCGACCGGCTTTTCAAGAAAACTCTTCCCCTATAAATCATCACCCGGCGGAACAAACCAAACAATTTGTTCCTGGATCGAAAGCTGAAACAGTAAAAGTGAATCCGTCAGGAAGTCAAAATCATGTTGCTCCGGGAATACGGCCTTCCCAAAGTTTTGGGCAGAGACCCGCACAAGGTCAAACGTCCAGAACTGGACAGAGATCAAATCAAGGACCGTCTAGACCAGGACAAAATCAAGGACCGTCTAGACCAGGACAAAATCAAGGACCGTCTAGACCAGAACAAAATCAAGGACCGTCTAGACCAGGACAATATCAAGGACCGTCTAGACCAGGACAAAATCAAGGACCGTCTAGACTAGGGCAAAATCAAGGACCGGCTAGACCGGGACAATATCAAGGACCGTCTAGACCAGGACAAAATCAGAATTTTGCTTCAAGGAATGGGCATGGTAATTCTGGAGCCCGACCTGAAAGTAGGAATCAATTCGGTAACAGAAATAATATGCATTCATCGAGTAATTTTAACAGCCGCGGTTCGGGCCGTTTCTCGGGGAATCGTACTCAAACGCCGTCGAAACCGCAAGTAATTACCACGAGCGTGAAATCAGTACAATTACCTGATTCCATGAGTATTAAGGGATTTTCTCAATTGGTGGAGTTACCGGCGAGTGATATTATCAAAAAGTTAATCGGTCTGGGGATTATGGCGACCATTAACCAAGAAATCGACCGTGACACCATGATTCTCATTGCTGATGAATACGGAATTGCTGCTACAGCTGCCAAAACTGAAGCTGAGAAATTGGAATTTATCGAAATGGAAGATGATCCCGGCACTTTAATTACTCGTCCGCCTGTGGTCACAATTTTAGGCCATGTTGATCATGGTAAAACATCTTTGCTGGATGC
>DNPQ01000436.1 GCA_003501335.1 Bacillota bacterium | reverse complement strand
GCGGCAGATATCAATATAACATTGGCTGATACACGTCTGGATATTGCCAGGGCGGCGCTGATTACGGCAATTGCGATCATAGCGATATTGGATCCGTTGCTCCAGAACAATTTCACCAAAACGATTGCATTAAAACCGGTTATCACCAGCACAATACCATCCAGTAAGCCGTGGGTTGCAGGATGATTGGCAATAGGGAGGTAGCAACGTTGGACAATCAAGATGATGAATGGCGGTAAGATCAGGGCAATACAGGATAGTAATGCTCCCGGCAATCCGGCAATCAAGTAACACAAGCTGATAACCCAAAAGCCATTGGGTCCGGGGGTAATCTGTCCAATGGCGAGCGCCTCGGTGAATTGTTTTTCACCCGCCCAATGGTGGGCGATGAGATCTTCGTGCAAACTGGGTAAAGGGCCGAAACCTCCCGTCGAAAACAAAACGGATTTCAGGACGACCCAAAAGAACAGAATCCAGTTCATCAGCTAATTCTCCTTTTTCCTCTTCGCAGCCTGCCAATAAGCTAATGCGCCGCATAGCCCTCCAAAAAGATATAATACAACTACGGGCGGATTGAAAAGTACATAAAGCAGCGCACTACCGACGATGATCCCTAGAGTGACCCCAAAAAGCAATGATCCCCGTTTACGGTTGCTCCCGAAAATGGGTTTGATATTTCGCCAGTTGGTGGCGAGGGAAATACCAAAGATAGCAGCAAACACGGTACGTAACGAATTTTGAACCCGGGCATTCTGATGAATTCTGATATAGATGGCTGATATTCCAATCGTAATGGCTGCGCTAGGCAAGATCAGCCCGAGCAGGGAGACCAATATGCCCAGCCATCCAGCCAGCCGTTTACCGATCAATATCGTATAGGCAATGAGGTTGATACCAGGCGCAATTTGACACATGGCAATAATATTGGCATATTCTTCATCGGTTAGCCAATGATACTTATAGATAAAGTTTTCTTGAATCATATATTGCGTAATGGCGCCACCGCCAAATGAGGTGAAACCGATCCGTAACCACGTAAGGAATAGCCGCTGAAGGGTACAAGGAGTATCGGGTGTAATTTGAAGGGGATCGGTTGCTTGGGATTGATTTTGATCAGTCATTGCGTGTTATCTCCGCCAGTCTTTTGATTATTATCTCTTGATTATCCATATTTTATCATATTGTATCGTCGGTAAGATTTTATTTCAAGTGGGAGCCAACCTTTTCAAAGATTCAGGTTATGGACCTGCGCTGATGGATATCGTCTTATTTTGGTTTCCTGTCAACAATTAGTATTAAGAACACAACTTGAAGTTTTAGAAATTATCCATTTAAGTATCACTTACGTGCATTTCTGAAAAATTACTTGACTTGGAGTTCACTCCAAGGAATATCCTTAGGAGGGGTGAGAAGATGGAATATCGGATTTTAGGAAGAACCGGAATCAAGGTAAGCGCCATCGGCATTGGCGGCGAGGGATTTGAAAACAAAAGTTACCGGGACTGTGAGGCCCTGATCGATTGTGCTATCAAAGAAGGCATTAATTTTATCGATCTCTATAATTCCAATCCGGAAGTCAGAACCAATGTCGGCAAAGGGTTAAGTAAATATCCCCGAAACAGCTTTGTAATGGAAGGACATCTGGGTTCGATGTGGGATAAAGGACAATACCGGCGGACCCGAAAGATCAGCGAAGTCGTTGATGCCTATGAAGACTTCTTAACCAGAATGCAGTCGGATTCTGTCGATGTGGGGATGATTCATTATGTGGATGACCCAAAAGATTTTGATACCATTTTTCATGGTGAAATTATTCATTATGTCCGAGAATTGAAGGAAAAGGGGACGATTAAGTCTCTGGGGATATCAACCCATAATTCGGACATTGCTTTTCGGGCTGTTCAATCTGGAATCATTGATGTCATTTTATTCAGTATTAATCCCGCGTACGATATGTTACCCGCCAATGAGGATGTCAATGTACTGTTTGAAGAAGATACCTTTAAAAACAGGACTTATGAAGGCATCGATTCCAAACGGGATCAGTTATATCGCACCTGCCAGAATGCAGGTGTTGCTATAACCGTTATGAAAGCATATGCTGCCGGAATATTGCTGAGTGATGAAGAATCGCCCTTTCAAAAAGCGCTGACCCCGGTACAGTGTTTACATTACTGTTTAACCAGACCGGCAGTTGCTTCCGTGATGGTTGGAGTAGCAAACGCGGATCAAATACTCGCAGCAACCGCTTATGTTTCTTCCAGTAACAAGGAAAAAGATTATAGCGCAATTCTTGCAAATAGGCGGGGAAGTTCATTGAACGGACATTGTATGTATTGTGGACATTGTTCCCCATGCTCCAAAAAGATCGATATTGCGTCAGCCAATAAATATTTAGACTTGGCATCCGTTCAAGGAGATGTTCCCGAAACACTAAAGAACCATTACGCCCTATTGGAACATCACGCAAGCGAGTGCACAGGATGTGGATTATGTATGAAAAATTGTCCATTTGGGGTGGATGTAATTTTTAAAATGAAACAGGCGGTTCAACTGTTTGGCAATTAAGCATGATAGGGTTATTTTGCTGGCTAAACCTAATATGGGCGAGAAAAATAAGCTGAAGTTTAAAACCAAAAGGAAGGGATCATTATGTCTGATCATGTTTTACTTGTATATTTTACGCATTCCGGGAATACACGCAAGCTTGCAGAATTGCTTCATGAGAAAGTTGGCGGGGAACTCTTTGAGATTCAGCCGGAGATTCCTTATCCAGATTCCTACAATACTGTAGTGGAACAAGCAAAAAAAGAAATTCGGGATGGCTACAAACCCGCATTAAAATCTGAAATTGGGAATCTTGAATCGTATAACACTATTTTTGTAGGTTCTCCAAATTGGTGGAGTACCATCGCCCCTCCCGTTGCCGCTTTTTTGTCAAAAAACGATTTATCCGGTAAAACCATTGTGCCGTTTTGTACTCACGGTGGAGGGGGACTTGCAAGAATCGAAAGGGACATTACCAAATTATGCCCTCAGTCCACTGTGCTTGAGAGCTTTGAAGTTTATGGAAGCGCTGGAGGTAACGTACATTCCAAGATCACGGATTGGTTGCAAAGGATAGGCGTCGCTCTTCAATAAAATTGCATCCGGTAGTAATTTCCCGGTATCGATATGAGTATAGCTAACGATCTGAGGAATAACGTAATTTTTCCGAAAAGCAAAAAATTTTCTTCGGAGTTAAGTAAGGATTTGGCTGGTCAGGTTTGGCTTCAAATGTCCTAGTATCATTTGTCAGGAGGTGAAACCCATGACCATTGCTGAAGTCAGTGAAAAATTTGATGTTTCCCAGGATACACTCCGCTATTATGAACGCATCGGGCTGATTCCTCGGGTGAACCGCAGTAAAAGCAGAATCAGGGATTATACGGAAGAAGACTGTAATTGGGTTGAATTTATCAAATGTATGCGAGGGGCAGGCCTTTCCATTGAAGTACTGATTGAATATGTTGGGTTGTTTGGACAGGGTGACGAAACCGTTGAGGCCAGAAAAGAACTCTTAATCGAACAACGTAAGCAGCTCATAAAAAGAATGGAAGATATGCAGAAAACGCTGGAACGACTGGATTATAAAATTGCCAAATATGAACAGACGGTAGTTGAAAAAGAAAAAGAACTGAGGAGACCGGAGAAATAATTCTTGCAGGTAAAAAGGAAATTGAAACGGAGAAAATAGCAAAGAGAGAAAAAAATACGGCGAAATCACGGGTATGTTGCGATTTAGTTAGTATTTTTTTAATTTCCCTTTACCTATTTTCTCTTACCAAGTTATACTTTAAAAGCTGAGACTTTCAAGGCTTACTTGTACATTTCGTCAAAATGCTTTTGGGCGTTGACCACTGCGGCTCTCATCATATCTTCAGCCTTAGCCGTCTCGCGATTTGTAAGGTGCTTCAGCAACTGTTTGGTATCTAACTCCGTAGCGGCTTTGGCGCAGGCTTCCCAGCTTAGAATGCTACGTACTACCCGGTCAATTCCTTGTTCTTCGTTATCGTAAGGCCGTGGTACCATGTCATGGCCTTTCCAGCGGTCGAATCCGGCCTCATCGATTAACCCGGCGATGGCGATATTCATACCATTGATCCTCGTGCCGTGGTCGATATCATATTTGCCGGGGCCGCCCAGAATGATGCCGTCATTATAGCCTTGGCTGTTCAAATGCATATGGACCATTGCATCATTGTCAAGCTCTTCAACGGAGTCATAGACATGATCCAGGCCGATCATCTCGGTATGGCCGAATTCTTTATTGACTCCTTTTTTCTTCCGGGAGACACCAAACTCATCCTCAATCCGGCGCCAGAAAAGCAGGGCTGAAGCTACCGTTGGAATAATCATTGCCGGATGGCCTTCGTTAGGCTTGGGCTCAAAACCGATATAGAGTTGGCCGCCTTTTTTGGCTTCATATTTACAGAGACCGGCGACGCTTTCTTTTAAGTTTTGATACATTTTTTTGATGCCGACTGTGGCCAAATCATAACCGTAAGAACCATTCCAAAGCACAAGGGCCGGTGCTTTGGCGCTATCCGGATGCCAGGCTTTTTTCATGGGGCCATAAGCCAGATCAACCGTGCGGGTGCCCAATTCTTCCGCGGCTTTACGTTCTTTGGGGTCCAGGGAACAAATCCCGCCGTAACCGAAGTGACTGTGAGCGCCCGGAGTAATCATAGCCAGATGAATCTTGGCATCAACCAGGGCGTCGGCAATGGCGGGGGCTGTTTGGTCGTTGATCTCGCTGTCATAGTGGACTTCAAAACCCAGTTCTACATTATCCGGCATTTTGGGGGCGATTTTTTCTTTGATGAGGCGGATAACTCCTACAGTATCCAGATTCTGAGCATTCCAGGCCGGACGCATATCACCGGGCGTAAAGCCGCCTTTCCCGGGATTGAAAGTCCACCGGCAAACGGAATGGAATGATTTTTTGGACATGTTGTTTTCCTCCTTTAATTTTTGATAACGTAAATTATATATGAAAACCGGCAAGTACCTCGAAGGAAATTTGCCGGAAATTCAACAGGTTGCCGCGATATTTTGATTGACTGGGTTTACTCTAGTTGGTGTTTTAATATCGCTTTCCATTGCTGATAGGCGTCTTGGTAAGCCGTTTTTAGATTGTTACTTGGTTGAATCGTTTTGACAGTTTGTAACTCAGTAAAAGCTTCCTGAAAATTTTTAAAGACTCCGGCGCCAACTCCGGCTCCCCGGGCGGCGCCTTGAGAACCGTCCGTATTATAAAGTTCCACTTGGGCGCCGGAAAGGGTAGCAAAAGCTTCACTGAAAATCGGACTTAAAAACATATTAGCATGTCCGGCTTTAACAGTCTGGATTTGGATCCCCATATCGGCCATAATTTCAAGACCGTAATTTAAAGCGAAAACAATCCCTTCCTGGGCGGCTCGCAAGAGATAGGAACGGTCATGAATGTTGAAATTGAGGCCATGAATGGAAGCACCGATATTCCGGTTTTCTAAAGTGCGTTCGGCGCCGTTACCGTAAGGAAGAATCGATAGATTCTCACAACCCACCGGAACACTTGCCGCCAACTGATTGATTTCCTCATAGGATAATCCGGCCGCTACATTATTTTTGATCCAACGGTTCAAAATGCCGGTACCGTTCATGCATAATAAGATCCCATAGCGGGGTGCGTCGGCGGTATGATTGACATGAACAAAGGTATTGACCCGTGATTTGGGATCATAATTGGGTTTGTCACCGACTCCATAAACGACACCGCTGGTTCCGGCGGTTGCAGCCAGTTCACCAGGTTCCAAGACATTGAGTGAAAAGGCATTATTAGGCTGATCACCGGCCCGGTATGCGATTTGAGTTCCAGGCTTTAAACCAAGCTCGGCGGCAGCTTCTTTTGTCAACCGGCCTTGGTGTGAAAAGGTCGGTACCCGATCCGGAATAAGCTCCGGAGATATATGATAATAATCTAAAAGCAATTGGGCCAGACTTCCATTTTGAAAATCCCAGAGAATGCCTTCGGATAATCCGGAAGGAGTGGTCTTGATTTCACCGCTCATTTTCATAGCGATATAATCGCCCGGCAGCATCGCTTTATAGACTTTTTTGTAAATATCCGGCTCATTTTGTTGAACCCATTTTAATTTGGAAGCCGTAAAATTACCGGGTGAATTCAGTAAGTGTTTTAGTGATTGTTCAGGACTTAGCGCTTTAAAAGCCTCTTCCCCAATAGTTACAGCACGGCTGTCACACCAAATAATCGCTGGCCGGAGGACCTTGTGATCTCGATCAACGATAACCAATCCGTGCATTTGGTAAGAAAGACCGATCGCCTCAACATCTTGCAAATTCACCTGATTATTGTTTTTAATCATGGCGGTAGTTGCCTTGACGTGTTCCCACCAAGTGTCCTGATGTTGTTCAGCCCAGCCTGGCTTGGGGGCGGAAACCTCCAGTTCGACCCTGGGGGAAGTTGCTGAAGCAATGATTCGGCCGCTGGCGGAATCCATTAAGCTGGCTTTAATTGAGGAACTGCCGATATCAAACCCTAATAGATATCCCATGAAATCAACTCCTTTATCTTTTTTATTTTAAACCCATATAACATGAGATTGTTAATGATAGGTTTATATCTGGTTGTAATTGAGAGTATCACGCATTATTTCCAAGGGTATTATCATGATTCATAACTTCATCAATCACTATACTGGCCATACCGATTGCAGTACCTTGATTTTTTAACTGCGAGAATTCCAAGGTAAATCCGCTGTAGGCCTTATTAAGGCAATGGTCTTTAATTTGTTTGAGTAAGGGGTGATAAACTTGGTCTTTAATCGCAGTGATTTTTCCGCCAATGATGACCATTTCCGGGTTTAAACCATTGACCAAATTGGCGATTCCGATTCCCAAGTATTTTACAGTGGTGTCAAGAACTGCAGTGGCTTGGCTATTGTTTTGCAGAACCTGTTCCAGAAAATCATCGTAGGAATGGATTTTTTCAGTCGCTATCTGATTGTAACGCTCGAAGGTCGCGTTGTTGGATGCATAAGCCTCCCAACATCCCTGATTGCCGCAATGGCAAGGTACTCCGTTGGGATCGACCGTCATATGTCCAAATTCGCCGGCATGGTAGGAGTGTCCGGTGTAAAGCCGATTGTTCAACATCAGACCGCAACCAATGCCGGCCCCGATTGATATATAAAGCATATTGGCAATATTTCCGGCGCTTCCCAAGGCTTTTTCGCCAATGGCTGCCGCATTAGCTTCATTTTCAATGAGAATCGGCTTATCATATTTCAGTAATTGATTTAAATTTACATTCTGCCATCCCAAGTTAGGCGCAAACTCGATTAACCCGGTTGAATTTTGAACAATTCCGGGGACCCCGATTCCGATCCCGCCGATATCCGGTAAGAAAATATGATTGGCGGCGCTCAGTTCGTCAATGGTTTGGTTTAATGTATTGATCACATACCACTCGTCTTTACTTTGGAGAAAGACTTCCCGGGTGGATATGATTTTACCGATTGAATTGGTAAGAACACATATCATACGATCCACTTGAAGATCAATTCCGATGGCATAAAAAACGTCCGGATTGATTTGGTATAAAACAGAATGGCGTCCGCCGGTCGATTTGGCGATGCCACAATTGGTGATTTTATTTTC
>DNPQ01000192.1:4796-7797 GCA_003501335.1 Bacillota bacterium | reverse complement strand
TAAGCAACGGTGCCCGAACCGGCTGTTTCATGAGAATGGAAAACTATCTTCACATCATTGCCCAATATTTTACGGGCCATTTTGATGGTATCATACACTTTTTGAGGACGGCTACTTCCGGAAGCATCCTTAAAGCAAAGTGAATCAAAGGGAATTCCGGCTTCCAAAATCTTTTTAAGCCTGTCAATGTAAAACTCCGGGGTATGCGCTCCTTCACAATTGGGAGGTAATTCCATCATGGTAATGGTGATTTCGTGATTTAAACCGGCTTCTTTAATGCATTTTCCGGAGTAAATCAAGTTGTTGACGTCATTGAGGGCATCAAAGTTACGAATGGTCGTCATACCGTGTTTCTTAAAAAGCTGGGCGTGAAGTTTGATGATATCACTTGATTGCGAATCTAAAGCCACTACATTAATGCCTCGCGCCAGGGTTTGTAAATTTGCCTTGGGTCCTGCCGCTTTTCGAAAAGCATCCATTACTTCAAAGGCATTTTCATTACAATAAAAAAAGGGCGATTGAAAAAGCGCGCCACCGCCGGCCTCTAAATGGTCAATTCCGGCCTGGGCAGCTTCTTCCACTATCGGTAAATAATCTTTGGAAAACACCCGGGCTCCATAAACCGATTGAAACCCGTCACGGAAAGCGGTGAGCATAAAATGAATCTTCTTTTTCATCTGTATTGATCCTCTCTAAATAAAGTCAACAGCAAGCGATTCAAATCCGAGATATCTGATGATTCATATTGAAAAGTACTTTTTAAATAATAATCAAATAGCGGCTTTTTTAGCAATTACAATGGCAGCAGCAACTGCAGCATCCGGCGCGACGTCAGCAGACGCCTCAATACCGGCGGTTTCAGTCACCGCGTCATTATTTTTGGAAAAGCGGGTCAAAATAGTCCCCATCACTTGAATCAATCCAGCTACAAAAAATGAGATAACGATGGCAATCATATAACTAACGATTGCAACGGTCCATCCGTTCATTTCCAGTTCCTCCTTTATTTGATGAGCGTGCAATATATGCCGGCAATAATCGCCGTTGTAATAACGCCGCTAATATTGGCACCCAACGCATAAGGCATTATCATTGCCTGAGGATTGTCCTTGTGTACGATCTTTTGGGCCACTTTGGCCGTAGTCGGAACACATGAAACTCCGGCGATGCCAATAACCGGATTCACTTTACCCTTGGAGAAGAAATAGGCGATATAACCGCCGATAAGACCACCGATTCCGGAAAGTAATAACGCTAACATTCCCAATAATAAAAGGGGTAAAACTTTGGGGTCCAATATGGTATTGGCTTCGCACAAAATTCCCAGCATAAGGCCTAAGAACATTGTCGAAATATAAAGGACTGGCCCACTCAACAACTCCTGAAACTGCTTAATGCCGGACTCACGGACCACCACTCCAAAGAAGAGAGAGAAGATCAGCGGCGCCGCCACCGGGAATAGGAAACATAAAAGAATGCAACAAATTGCCGCAAACGCCATTTTTTGACCTTCGCTAAAGTTCTTGTTTTTAGGCGGATCCATTGGAATGGCGCGTAATTTTTTAGGAACCAGCGCTTTAATCAAATAAGGATAACCGCCATAAGTTAAGCCCAGGTATAAATAAGCCACAACGGCAATCGGTACAAACAATTCCGGCGCCAGTTTTAACGATGTAAACAGCACCATCGGGCCATCAGCTCCACCAACCATGGCAATTGCCGCTGATTGTTTGACACTATAACCAATTAGATGAGCAATCGGTAAGGTAAAAATCGTACCGAATTCCGCCCATATGGCTAAAAACATCGATAAAAAAGGTCTTGACATTAAAAAGCCCACATCAAGTAATGAACCGATTCCCATAAACACAAAGCAGGCAATTAAGCCGTTGGAAAAAGTAAAAGTGTAAATCGGTTGGAGCCAGTCGATTCCAATGATATACATCAGATCACCGGCGCTGGCCACTTTGCTCAATCCTGCCCCGGCTTGAGCTTCTACGAACAATGTACCCAATCCGTGATGAAGTGCCAACGGATCGAAAAATAGAACTGAAGCATTAATCGTAGCCATACCCAGTCCCATCGGTATCATTAACAACGGTTCTAAAATACCTTTTCTACCCAAATACATCAAAAGCAGACCTAATAAGATAAGTGCGATACGCGATAAGTTCGTGGCCATCGGTGATGCGATAAAGGTTTGAACTCCTTGAAAAACGTTCAGAATAGCATGAATACTCATAAATGATGTTCTCCTGTTTTATAGAATTAACAAGTCGGCTAACTTCCATCATTCAAACATTAGAAACCGTAAAATAGTTCATTGACTCAAAAAATTTTAGCGAAGATAGAATATTTAATCTAGCAGCGCCAAACTCTTTTAGTTTATCTTGGATCAATTTAGGTGTCAAGTTAATGACATTGTCCTTTATAAATTGTTAACAATCCCCTCGTTGCCCTGTAAATGATTTACAGCGCAACAAAAAAACTCGCTTTATTCTTTCGTAATAAAGCGAGTTTACAATATTTTTTAACAAAAATGAATAATTTAAGCTTCGCCCCGGCCGCCGACTCCTTTAGTAGCATCGGTAATTCTTTTTTCCGGCTCATGGGGTCTAAGGCTTCTAGCTGCCGCTCCGGCTTGCCACATTTCAGAGTTTCTGATTTCGGTCAATTCAGCATTAAGTCCGTCCTGATAATCCGGTTTACTGCAAGAACTAATAACGCGCCGCGTTTCACTACCATCTTTAACTTTCTGATAGAGATCCTTAAAAACGGGTAATACAGCAGCTTTAAAACGCGGTTTCCAATCTAAAGCGCCTCTTTGAGCTGTAGCGGAACAATTGGAATACATCCAATCCATCCCTTTTTCATCAACCAAACGGATTAAGCTCTGGGTTAATTCTTCTACCGTTTCATTAAAGGCTTCGCTGGGTGAATGACCATTTTCACGCAACACATCATATTGGGCCTCCATCATTCCAGCCAAAGCACCCATAAG
>DNPQ01000192.1:0-4479 GCA_003501335.1 Bacillota bacterium | reverse complement strand
GGGAACATGTAACCGGAGCCAACGCCAATCCCCATCGCCAGACAACGGTCCATTCCCTTTTTCGTATAATCTTGAAAAACAGCAAAGCTCGAATTAATTCCGGCGCCTGACAAAAAATTGCGGCGGACATTGAGCCCAGATCCTTTAGGAGCAACCATTAATACATCAACATCAGACGGGGGAATAATTTCCGTTTGATCTTTATACACAATAGAGAATCCATGGGAGAAATATAAAGCCTTTCCCTTGGTCAAATGTTTTTTAACCATCGGCCAAATCTGTCTTTGAGCTGCATCTGAAACCAGCATCATAATCATAGTACCTTTTTCCGCAGCTTCTTCCAACTCAAAAAGATCCTTGCCGGGTACCCAGCCGTCTTTTACCGCTCGGTCCCAATCTTTTGATTTTCTTTGTCCGATAATGACATTAAAGCCATTATCTTTTAAATTAAGAGCTTGGGCGGGTCCTTGAACTCCGTAACCTAAAACGGCAATCACTTCGTCTTTTAAAATCTCTCTTGCTTTCGAAAATGGAAATTCATCTCGTGTAATTACATCTTCCGTAACTCCGCCGAAATTAATCTTAGCCATCCTACCGACCTCCTCTTTACTGACTCATTCCTTTTTTATAGATGATAATCTATAATATCACAAACAATTATATCGGACAATAATACAAGCATAAATTTAAAATTAAAATGTTAAATAACAAACCGGAAAAGGAAACATATTAACTAAAAAACACCCCAGGAATCATAAAAAACAAACCATACTTTGCAGTATGGTTCAATAACAGTATATTTAATTAATGGCATGTCCCACAGCTACCGCCATGACAAGAAGCGCAAGAATGGCTTGAACTGCTTATCGTCTGTGAACCATTACCACCGACACTCTTCGCAGAAAAAAGCGATAGCTTTTTCTTGGTATCCATCGAAGAACATTTTGGGCACTTGGCATTTTCCCCGGTACGGCAAAGTTCTTCAAACTCATGGTTACAAGCTAAACATTTAAACTCATAAATTGGCATTATTATCACCATTACTTTATTTACTTAATAATGGTACCCCGATCACCATTTTTTAAACCTGCTGCATTGGCTTCATCGGTATCCAGATGCATATCTTTTGCAAAATTGGGACTGACTCGAACCAGGACATGATTGAAAACCACAGACCGTTCGCCTTCAAACTTAACCGAAATAAAATCTTTATCTTTTAAGCCGAGTTCTTTGGCCTCATCAGTGTGTAGGTGAAGATGCCGTAAAGCAATAATAACTCCCTCTTTAATCTCAAGACGTCCTTTGGGTCCCTCGATTGTGATACCTGCCGAACCACTAATTGATCCGGAATCTCTTACAGGAGGGGTTACTCCTAAAGGAAAGCTATCGGTCCGCGAAATTTCAACCTGAGTTCCTTTACGAACCGGGCCTAATATTCTTACTTTCGAAAGCGTACCCTTGGGTCCGATAAGACTTACCGTTTCCTCGCAGGCAAATTGTCCTGGTTGAGAAAGATTTTTGGTCGGTGTAAGTTGATGACCTTTACCAAAAAGGGTCTCTAAATCAGCCTGAGTTAAATGAACATGACGGTTGGAAATTCCTACCGGTACTGAATTGTCAGCCATTTGAAAGCGCCTCCATGTTGATGTTTTAATTTTCCATTTTATTTGGGCATAAAAAAAGCGGCTATTAACCGACAAAATTCTGGCAGGGGAGACAGGACTTGAACCCGCAGCCTACGGTTTTGGAGACCGCCGCTCTACCGTTGAGCCACTCCCCTGTTTTATTACTAATATAGTATAACGAATATCCTCTGTTTTGTCAATTTTAATTTTATCTAAAGCGAATCCATTTTATCCTTTCCCTCCTAGAGCATTAACGCCGATAATACCGCCGAATGCGCCGATAACCAGACTAATGAAACATTTGACCAAATAGATCCCAGCATGAATGGGATGATGAAAAAGCAGAGCCAAGATCAACCATAATAGAGAAACAATTACAGCAACCCCGATTCCCGCCGCCCAGCCCTTTTGCCGGCTTCTCCAGCCTGCCATAATTGATCCGATGACAATGGATACAAATAATAATAATAAGTATAAACTGTTATTAGGCCATGAAATTGTAGCTTTCCATCCTAATTCGGTAAAAACCGCCGTAAATGTGGTACCTATCAGTGTCATCAGAAAGGCGGCTAAACTGCCATATACCACTGCGCCCACCGGAAATAAAGTCTCATCTCCATCAATATTCATATTCTCCGCACCCCCATTATTAATACAGTCTATGGGGCTATACGATTAAATATGACTCACTATCGGAGTTACCTTTCAACAATCAGTTCATCAATTGGCGCTATCTGTAATGATAATTGTTTTTCGAAGTGTATCCAAAGCTAAATTCAATTTCAAGAAATTGGAATAACTATTCAGCGGCAATAATAATTCACCGTCTTCAATAATCGGTAAATTTCCGGCTGGCGCCTTAATTCCATTTACCTTCATTGCTAAATTCTTTTTGGCGACCTCTATAACCTGATTATCCCGGGTTATTGTATAGGCTGTTTTATTATTTTGATAAGTCATCTTTAAATCAGGTATATTCAGTAAATTTTTCGGCGCAATATACAATATATCTTTTCTCAGTACCGCCGCAGGCGACATCGAATAATCCGTCCCTTGATATTGTATTCGAAGTTCGTCTGTAGGAAATACTTGCATTGTGATGAGCTTACGATTCGCACCCCATAGCAAGAGATTATTGGCGTCATCTGCACTGATAATCTGACTGATCCGGCCGGTAAGCGCCGTGTAATCTTCCAACCATGTTTGATTTTTAACATCATATTCCAATACATGTGTCCGGCCTGCAGTATCAGAAGCCAATATCCGGCTTTGTCCACGACTCATAAAAAATGCCAACTTTTCAGCAATAAAATCCAGATCCGTCCATTGTTTCTTGAATTGGTAACCGTTTTCAGGGCTCCAGCCTAAATCATAGATTACCTTTTGGGAAGTACTGATTAAAACCTCGGGTTCGGCCCCATGGTTCAAATCACCGGAAGTTATCGCCATAACTTTTCCCCAAAGATAATTTTCCCAGACCAAAACCGCTGAATTGGTGTCGAGCTTGATGATGCCGATACCTCCAGCTTTATAAGCAACCACAATTTCTTCTTTACCATCATGATCAATGTCGATGGTGTAGCCGGAACTGATAGGCTTCCAAGCCGTAGGACTTTTCCAAACCAGGTCTAAAGTATTCTCTCCTAGCTTAAGAAGAAATAATGAACCATCTTGCGTTTGAACCAAAATATCATTTCCTGGCCCGCCACTAAAATTACCAACTGTAATATAGGTTACTGTGGACCATACATACTTTCCGGAATTAAATAGCTCCCATTTGCCGCCTGCCAATTTATAGATATAGATAAAACCCGGTTCCATGGTCCCGGCGATGATTTCGGCCGTACCATCATGATTAATATCATAAACCTGAAAAGTTGTAAAAGCGATATTATCAGTGGCTCCCAGACGCTGGGCCTCTACCCAACTTTTCTTATCATCTTGAAGTTCAAAGACGGCAATCTTACCGTCAATTAAAGTAATGGCGTTCAAATGTCCATTAATATTTAGCCATTGCGTGGTTGAAGGGTTTAAATCCAAAAAATCGCCTTGATTCACAGTGGCGATCAAATCCCCACTGGAAAAAACCGTTGCATAGGAACTACCCACTATTAAAAGCAAAAAAGCAATCAAAAATATATAAAAACGGGATTGAGTTCGCCTAAAATATCGATTCAATACCATTCGCCCCTTTATATGCATAATAAACTATATTTCAATTCAATTATATTTCAATTCGATTATAATATTTCCTTCAATATTCAAAGATCATCTTGATAAATCGAACAAAATTTAATGAACAAAAATAAAAAGAGTTTAAAAGTGGTCGAAACCCTTTTAAACTCTGCAAAGTTTCTGGTCGGGCAGGCGGGATTTGAACCCACGGCCCCCACCACCCCAAGGTGGTGCGCTACCAAGCTGCGCTACTGCCCGTTCATAAACAACATTGATTATTGTATCATCTCCCGGCATAGCCGTCAAGTGATTATTTGAGTAAATCTTAGAATTCCATATTATAGAAAATCAATAAGAGAATCAAAATTAAAGTCCTTTTTTTCCTGCCATTATTGTCTTAAGAATTTAGGCGCTTGCTTTTTAATACATTACCGAATTGGTCGACTGTTATTTCTAAACGGTGCATAAAATCTCCGAGGGATGCCAATTTTGATACGCTTTCCAAATGCATAAAGTCAGTTAATGTAGTATCCAACATTTTAAAAACATTCGCTAATTCTTCTTCGCGTTTTTTCAAACGATCGGTTTCTTTTGACAGCATACCTTTTAAGTACTCATTCTCATCCATTAAGTGTTGAATCTCTTCCATCAATTTGTCTTCCCGTTTAATATCCCGTTC
>DNPQ01000216.1 GCA_003501335.1 Bacillota bacterium | reverse complement strand
CTGTCATCTGAAAGGTTGTACTTTTGCGATAGCTCATGAATGGTTATACCATTTCTATAAAAATTAAAAATTTCATGATTGCGTTCCCAGTATTTTTCTCGGGTCCCGTTCACCGCACCCCACCCGCTTCTGTCCCTTTGTGGTTTGGGTATATAAACGATTTCGCCCTGTACATAATCTTGAACTTTTGAAAGCAACCAATCAGGAAGCAAATTTTTAGCGTTCTTGTATTTCATCATTTTATCGTCACTCTCCATAATGGATGGCTAATCTCTTATCCATGAAGTTAAAATTAGGCATAAAAAAACCGCAGTTATAACTCCCGCGGCCTTCTCGACAAATAAAAAAGCATGGATAACCTTCACCATGCTGATCTTCATATATTCAGGCTAAAAGGGTTATTCAAAAATTTCCGGCAGGAGGCCTCGTGTCACGTACAACAAAATAAAGGTATCATTCCTAAAGGCACCTTCGCGGCACACCAAGACCTCTGCTGGTATTTAGTTAAGGAACAGCCACCTCAATTTGGATTCCAGCCATCAATAACATTCCTTTCGCCTGTAAAAAAATTACTCTCTATGGATCATTATATGATCAGTACCATTAACGGTCAAGCGAATAAATGATTATAATCATTCCCTCCAATAACCCATATTCCTGTAACCGCTAACCGAAGAGTCCTACCTATGAAGAAACACTTTCATTCATCCGGGCCTTTTGGTAGCGAATGAACAACGCTATACTCAATATCCCTAACGCTATCCCGGAAACACCCATGATAACCGTCAAGGAATACGACTTCAACCACAACCCAAACAATCCGTATGCCAACGGTAAAGATAAATTGCCCATCATGACAGAGATACTGAAAATTCGCCCCATCATAGCACTTGGTGTTTTCACTTGGAGAATCGATTGCCAATAAATCGAAGCGTTGGCAACACCCGTCCCAACCACTATCATCACGAACAGGTAGGGCGCAAGTGTATTAATGTGCAGTCCCTTTAATACTCCAATACAAAAATTAGCGATACCCAAGATCAGCATAAATAGAAACAAATAACCATCCCCTAGAATAGCCTTCTTCTTAAAGCCCGTAAAAAGGGAACCCACAATCAGTCCCAGCCCCATCATTGTTTCTAGGTATCCAAGATTCCGCACTCCTTTTCCCCCAAGCCCGTTTGCCAAAAAAGGCAGCAAGACCAGCAAACCTCCAAAAAAGAAATGAGTGAGGCCAATCACAGCGATGACAATCAACAGGCTCTTTTCCCCCATTAAAAATAGCATTCCCGCTCGGATATCATTCCAAGTTTTTTTATTCACCTGCTGTGTTTTTACTGCTGCACTGCTCCTCGCCGGCATAACCATCCGCCATCCACAAAAAGCCGATACCAGATAGGTAAGGCTATTAAAAAAGAACACGGCCGGATAACTGAATAAGCTTACCGACAATGCACCAAAAATCGGCCCCAGCACCGTACTCATACCACTGATCATTTGACTATAACTATTGGCTTTCGCCAGCTGTTCCTTCCGGACAATCTGGGGAACAACCGCTTGGACCGTGGGGTCATAAAATACTGACCCCAGGGAAATGATACCTCCTACCACAAAAACATGCCATACTTCCATCCGATTCGATAGTGAGAGAATTGTTATCGTCAGTACAAAGCCGCTCCGGATAATATCAGCCGCGACCATTATCGGCTTGCGGTCCAGGCGATCGATACAAGCTCCGGCCCAAGGGGCCATCAATAACCCCGGCAGCGCCGAAGTAACCATTAAAAAACCCATTGTCAGAGGCGAATGGGTTTTTTGAAGCACCCACCAGGCTAGGGCAATCCCATAAAATTTATCTCCGATTTGCGATACCAGCCTGCCGGTCCATAGCAAAAAAAAGTTCCGGTTTAAAAACAAATGATTCATTTCTGCCGCCTGCCTTTATAGAAAGATAGTTCAAATTGTAAACTATCAAGTTATGATCAGGTCAAGCGGCCGTGTCCAATTTATTTTTAAGAACAACACTGCCGAATCCGGGTGATTTCTTCCTGGGCCATCCCCAAAAATTCCAAAAAGGCCTGGTGTTCCTGGGGAAAGGATCTTTCAAATTCCTGATGCAGCTTGAATTGTTCACCATCCTGCAGGCCAGCCTTAGCCAATACTTGAGTAAAAACATCTTTTGCCGATGGCCTGCTATTTTCCGGCATACCCTCGCTTGAATGCATCTTTTGGAGAATCATCCGGGCGATGATTTGCCGCTGAATCGTCAGTTTCCGCAGGGACTGGCTTAAATCTTGCAAATGTTTCTCCAAGAGCAAGGTTTTATCATTCGGAGGCGCTTCTAGGACCTGGCGGATCTCTTCAAGCGGCATCCCGGTTTCCCGGTATAGACAAATCAAATGCAACCTTGCCAAATCCTCCTCCGTATAGTAGCGGTAATTGGCCCGGGTCCTGGCTGATGGCTTTAACAAGCCGATCTCATCATAATAAAGTAGAGTGCTCCTTGAAAGAGCCGACTCTCGGCAAAGCTGGCCGATAGTAAACATCTGGATTCCTCTCTTTCACCCACGAAAGCCCATTCAAAATGGATCTACCCCTATCATAACGGTTCCATTTTAAAAATGCCACTCCATTCTTTCCCTGACAACCACGTATGGCCAAGAACCATCCAACGGGTTTTAATTGTAAACCAAAACAAAATATAGGTTGACAATTGTTCGAA
>DNPQ01000413.1 GCA_003501335.1 Bacillota bacterium | reverse complement strand
CCAGGGCCAGAAAATGATCAGTTCCCCATGATCGGTAATGGCAAAGAAGTCCAGCTTACCGATTTCGCGGGCATATTGATAGGCTTCCTCCGGAGTGCCCGAGCCGTCGGAGAAACTGGTATGGGCGTGTAAATAGCCGAAATAAGTCTGATAGGTGTCATAGGGGATATTGGCGCCCGAAACCGCACTGGAAACCAAAGACCCATTGGAACTGCTTAAAAGTTTCGGACTGTTACCGGCGGAAGTTTTGACCGCCTGATTCGCCAATTTTTCCCGGTAATGCTGAATGATTTGTTCCTTGGGGGCATTTTGCAACTTTTCAACATCCCTTTTGATCGCACTGGTATTTTTGAAAAAATTGACGGGTCCGGCGTGCATTAAAATACGGCATTTGTCCCAGCTGATTTGATTATCATCCCCCGCCATGATCAGTGCTAAGAGATTACTGCGGGTCAGATGATTTTGGGTTACCAGTAACTTGCAATAATAAAATTCGAAGGCGTCCGGCTGGCGGTGGTCGACCAGTTGATAGGCACGGACAATAAATTCCCCGGTGGATACGGAACTGCCAAACTTCGAAGAATCAACTTCCTGGAGGACTTGCTCGATCTGCGCCTGCAAGGATGCTTCCTCTGAAGTTTGGCCGCTGGCAGCCAAGGTTACCAGAGGGATCACGAGCAGGATCAACAGGATGGTCAGGACACTGCGAGTAAACTTCATTCTTAATCAATCACTCCTTTGTTTAATTTTCCGAACTGTATTAATTATCTGTCAGTACCATAAAATTCCAATTAAGCGTTCGTGAAATCAAAACAAAGAATGAATTAATTTTTGAGGGATTTTGGCTAATTTCCCTTTGTTTAATGGGCATTAATGAATGCCGATTCTTTTTGCCCACGACTTCTTTTTTCGTCTCGTCTCTTAGATGCCAATCCTCATTCTTCGCCTCCATGGAGGCGCACTTTCTCCTCATAAAAAAACAAGGGACTCGGTTCATATACAACCGCTAAAAATTCACGAGGTTTGCTGATGCATTCCGTCTTAGTAGTAAGTCCAACCGGAGTACCACTAGGGATTTTATCCAAGATATCTGGACGAGAAAACAATTATCCAAATATACCACCCATTGAATGGTTTTTACTAACCACGATACCAATTGGTAGTTTAGAAGAAGCCGTCCAAAAGATCGAAGCGTACCGTGAACGTTGGAAAATCGAACGGTTTCATTATATTCTTAAAAGTGGTTGTGGCATTGAAGATTTACAACTTGAAACCAAAGAAAGACTTGAAATATTGATACTTACCAAATTAGGAGGATTTCTTGTACGTAAACATGATGGCAAACCTGGTGTCAAAGTCTTATGGCGTGTTCTCCAGAAACTCAATGAGGGCCTTTTATTTGTTGGTTATTTCCGATCAATTCAGTCTTCTTCTCAAGATATGGGTAATGAATAGTCCTTGAGGAAGGGGTTAAGGGATGGTGGCCCCAAAGCTTGTTTTGATTCTATTCAATTTATTTATTTCAACTTATATATAGCTTATATAGCTTATTGATATTAAAAAAACTTATCCTTTGGGTTTAAATAACAGAGCAGCCAAAAAACCAAAGATAATGGCTGAGGAAATACCAGCGCTGGTGATTTCAAAAATACCGGTAATAGCGCCGATAATCCCATCCCGCTGTACTTCATGCCATGCACCTTGAAAAAGTGAATTACCGAAGCTGCTGATAGGGACGGTAGCACCAGCGCCGGCAAATTTAATGAGCGGTTCATAAAGATTAAATCCTCCCAAAATCGCTCCGGTTACCACCAGAGTACACATAGTATGAGCTGGAGTTAATTTAAAAACATCCATAAGAATTTGACCGATAACGCAGATGCCTCCTCCTACTAAAAAGGCATAAATAAATTTTCCCAAAGAAATCCAACCTCCTACATTTCGATGGCAACTGCATGGGCAACACCCGGAATACTTTCTTTTTGCTGATAGGATAAAGGCGATAATAAAGCCCCGGTCGCTACCACTAAAATCCGGTGCAGTTCTCCTTTTTTCATCCTTTTTAAAAGGTGTCCATACGTTACAGTTGCGGAGCAGGCACAGCCACTCCCCCCTGCAAATACAGGCTGCTCTTTTTGATAGATCATCAGACCACAATCGTTAAATTGATTCGCAGAAAATTTAATCCCATGCTGTGTCAATAAATCGGTAGCAATCCCATGTCCAACCCGGCCTAAATCCCCTGTAACAATCAAATCATAATAAGAAGGAGAACGCTGTAAATCCCGGAAATGGGCTTCAATGGTATCTACAGCCGCCGGAGCCATCGCCCCTCCCATATTAAGCGGATCGGAAAGTCCCATATCGACAACCTTGCCGATAGTAGCCGCTACGACATGAGGGCCAGTTCCCTCCCGGCCAAGTATAGCTGCTCCGGCGCCAGTAACAGTCCATTGAGCGGTAGGCGGTTTTTGCGAGCCATATTCAGTCGGATAACGATACTGCTTTTCAGCTGCACCGTTATGACTGGAGGTGGCTGTCAGAACATTTTGGGCAAAGCCGCTTTCAATCAATAAAGAAGCTAAAGCCAAACCCTCCATAGAACTGGAGCAAGCTCCATAAATTCCAAGGTACGGCACTCCCAAGGTTCGTGCCGCAAAACTGCTGGATATGATCTGATCCATTAAATCGCCGCCGATAAAAAACTGAACATCGGCCTTTTTCATGGCAGCCTGCTGAATTGCAAGGTCACAGGCTTGTTCCAGTAATTTTTTTTCAGCTTTTTCGAAGCTATCCTGGCCCATCCAAATATCGGCATTCAGCCTATCAAAATCATCATGCAAAGCTCCCTCGGCCTCAAAAGGACCTCCCACAGCTGCCGAAGCCCTGATGACAGGCATGGAATTAAAGACCCATGTTTGATGTCCCTGTAGCATTTAAATCCCACCCAATGCTTTGATAAGTATTTTTATCAAAACGATCACAAAAGCCGAAAATACTCCATAAACAATCACTGAGCCAGCCAGTTTAAACATTTTAGCCCCAACGCCCAAAACAAACCCTTCACTTCGGTGTTCAATAGCAGCCGAAGCCATCGAATTGGCAAACCCGGTAATCGGTACCGCTGTTCCAGCGCCACTCCACTGGGCTAAATGATCAAAAATACCAAAACCGGTTAACAACACGGAGATCATAATTAGTACCGCCACAGTTGGATTTCCGGCGTTTTCTTCACTAAATTTACCATAAGTTATAAAAAGCCATTGAATGGCCTGGCCAATGGTACAGATAATTCCTCCAGCTATAAAAGCCCGGATCATGTTCAATAAAAAAGGTCGCTTCGGTTCTTTGGCCTTCGCTAATTTTTGATACTGCTGTTGGGCGGTAGTTAATTTTTTCTTTTTTTGACTCGGCATTTAAAACACCTCCAATAGCCATGATAAAATTTTAATTTCTTACCAACTGTCTATTTCCTAAAAAAAATCGCTAACCAATAGTATTATTAAAATTTCATTCCTTCATTCAGGCAGGAAATTAAAACATTGAAATAATTTAACTTAATTATCATTTTATTGATCAAGTTTACATAAATTCAATTCCTCGATTCATTGATAATTTGAACAAAACATAAAAATAGCCCTTTTTAATCATCCTGTCTGCTACAGAGTGATAAAAAAGGGCTATCCGTTGATTCCTTTTGGCTATACTTTACTTCAACTGTTTCAATACTTCACATAAAAGTTTAAAAGTCCTCCCGGTTGAACTTATACTTATATGCTCATTGGGAGTATGAATGTCTATAATATTCGGACCTAAAGAGATGGCATCCACCCCTGAGATTTTTTCCAACAAAATCCCGCACTCCAGTCCCGCATGAATCACATCGACTTTTCCCTTTATTCCATACAACTCTTCATAAGTTTTCAGGAATAAGGTTCTGATCCGTGAATCTACAGCATACTCCCAACCAGGATAAAGGGCATTGATGGTAACCTTAATTTCAAGGAGCGCCGCGATTTGTTCAGCCGCCGCAATGAGAGCATGGAGCAAAGATTTTACTGAGCTTCTGGATAAACCGACGAATTTAATTTCTGATGTATCATCATCTGCCAATATCCCCCCTAAATTATTCGAAGATACCACCAGATTATGTTCCAAATCCCGGCTTAAAGGACCACACGGGATCATATTAATAAGGGAGATGATTTTTTCCTTGGTTTTCCCATCATAGACTTGGTTGCAACTGGAGACTTTAACGATGGTTACCTGTATATCGGGATCGGAGAGTCTTAATTCCCTCCGCAGAGTATCATTCCATGTATTTACAGCATCTGATATATTTGTGGTATCATCGGCTGACAATAGAACCCAGCTTTCTCTAGGAATGGCATTATCTTTGCCACCTCCGGCTATCTCACCAATTTCAATGTGATTCTTTAAATCATAAAGGACCCTTCCCAAAATTTTGAGAGCGTTGCCGCGTTCTTTATCGATATCGCTTCCCGAATGTCCACCTTTCAAACCTTTAATGGACAACTTATAAAAATTTTTAAATTCCGGTG
>DNPQ01000030.1 GCA_003501335.1 Bacillota bacterium | reverse complement strand
CCGGCAATATTTTCTGTCCCGGCTCTTCGGTTTCTTTCCTGCCCCCCGCCATGAATCAAGTTTTCAATCTTGACTCCTTTCCGGATATAAAGTGCTCCCACACCCTTGGGCCCATAAAACTTATGAGCTGCCAGGGACAATAAATCGATGTTCATTTCCTTCACATCAATCGGTACATGACCGACAGCCTGAACAGCATCGGTGTGGAAAAAAATTTTCTTTTCACGGCAAATGGCTCCAATTTCTTTAATCGGTTCAATGGTGCCAATTTCATTGTTGGCAAACATCACCGATACCAAAATGGTCTTATCGGTAATGGCCTTCTTCACTTCTTCCGGGTCTACAAAACCATATTGATCCACCGGAAGATAGGTAATTTCAAAACCATTTTTCGCTAAAAATTCACAAGCATGTAAAATGGCATGATGTTCGATCTTCGTAGTGATAATATGATTACCGCGTTGTTTATTGGCAAAGGCAATACCCTTTAAAGCCCAGTTATCCGCCTCTGAACCGCCTCCCGTAAAGTAGATCTCATCTTTCGATGCATTCAAAGACTTGGCAACCCTTTCCCGAGCCTTGTCTATTCCCAGTTGAGTCTGATGAGACAGTGAATAAATAGAGGATGGATTACCAAAATACTCTTGCATAAAAGGCAGCATCTCTGTGGCTACTTCCGGTTTTACGTAAGTCGTTGCAGCATAATCCATATATACTTTTTCTTTATCCATTTTTACACCTTCTTGTTTTTCTCTCAATTTATTATAATCAACCACGATATCCGCTAAAGTTGTCGATTCCAACACCTGATCAATACTATCCTTGATTTTCACCCACAAAAGTCTGGTAGCGCAATAATCCATGTTGATACAATTGGTGTCGTCAATACAGTCTGAAATCTCTACCGAACCTTCGAGTACATTCATAATCTCAGATATCAAAATTTTAGCAGGAGGCCTGCTCAGTACATAACCACCCAAGGCGCCGCGCACACTTTGGATTAATCCCGCCTTACGAAGTTGAGCAAAAAGCTGTTCCAAATAAAGATCAGATATATTTTGCCTTTCAGCAACCGATTTAATTGGAACTGGTTCTCCGCCATAATTTATGGCCAAATCCACCATAGCCTTCACACCATAACGGCCTTTGGTAGATAGTTTCATTTAATCGCCTCCATCAATCTTGAGTAATTTACTATACATTAATTTTACCATATCATACTATTATAATCAACATTAAATAGACATTTATCCCACTTTTTTATAAAACGTTTACTGTCTTCGATCGATTCCAGTGGCCTCCCTAAAATCAAATAAGAACGGGATTGATTTTTGACTCTCCCGTTCTTTTAATAATATACAGTCCACACCCTTGGCTGGAACCTAATATAGTTGCACTACTAATTCATTAAACTGCATTCGAAGTCCAATCTCTAGCTGTAGGCTTAAGCTTCCTGGAACAACGGTGTCGACAAATATCGCTCACCCGTATCAGGCAGCAGTGCCACAATTGCTTTTCCCTTGTTTTCAGGACGTTTGGCAATTTGAGTAGCGGCAAATGCCGCAGCTCCGGAAGAAATCCCCACTAATAGTCCTTCGGTTTTAGCAAGTTTTCGTGAAGTATCAAATGCTTCTTCATTTTTCACCTTATAGATCTCATCAATCACTTCACGATTTATAATATCAGCTACAAAGCCAGGCCCAATTCCCTGAATTTTATGAGGGCCTGGGTTACCGCCTGATAAAACCGGCGAATCAAAAGGTTCAACGGCGATGATTTTAACATTGGAATTTTTCTTTTTTAGAGCTTCGCCGACACCGGTGATAGTACCACCCGTACCGACTCCAGCGACAAAAATATCCACTTTGCCGTCAGTATCTTTCCAAATTTCCTCAGCCGTGGTCTTACGGTGAATCTCCGGATTGGCAGGGTTCTTAAATTGTTGGGGAATAAAGGAATTCTGCGTTTGGGCTGCAATTTCTTCGGCTTTGCGAATTGCGCCTTTCATACCTTCAGCCCCGGGAGTTAATACCAACTCCGCTCCCAAAGCTTTTAAGAGATTACGACGTTCAATACTAAATGTTTCCGGTAATGTAATAATCAATTTATAGCCGCGGGCCGCTGCTACGAAAGCCAAGGCGATTCCGGTATTACCACTGGTGGGTTCAATAATTACTGTGTCCTTATTGATTAACCCTCTTTCCTCCCCGTCTTTGATCATAGCATAGCCGATCCGATCTTTGACACTGCCCAAAGGATTGAAATACTCCAGTTTCACAATAAATTTTGCCTCAAGGCCGTTGGCTCGGTTGTAATTGGTTAACTCCAAAAGTGGAGTGTTACCAATTAAATCAGTAATACTTTTGGCGATTTTAGACATTCGAACAACCTCCTCGTTTATTTTTAAGATAATATAGTATTCATATAAATTTAGTATGAATTAATATATTCATATTAGCGCTAAAAAATAACTTTGTCAATATATTCCTCTTTTATTTTCGAAGCTGCCTTTAAAAACTATGGGAGTTGTTCCTTAACTTGCTTTAATGCTCCATCAATGTTGATCTCTATCATAGTAACAAACATCAGTTTAAGTACCTTTTGTTTGTTTGCGGTGTCCGTAATCTTGGGAAGCCTTACGCCGTATTGAGAGGGGGCTGCCATGATCCGTACCAAAGGTGAAACCGGTTGATGATGCAATTAGGATGTGACGGGATTTTTGTCGATTCCGGTATTTTTAAATCCGATAATCCGGCGGCCAAAGCCAAATCAATTGTCGAGGCCACCGCCTATTATCAGGATTTTAAATTACTGGCTGGAGTATCAAAAGGTATCGGAACAGCAATGAGAGGGAATCCATGTCGGTTCCATGAAAGAAAAATCGCCGGACGGGGACGGGAACATTGCATGTATTTCTTGCTCACCTTTTGAAAATAGATGTTAATCATGTACCTTAAATTTCGCAATACTATCCACCAACTTATCGGACATCTTTAACAGATCTTTGGCCAACATACTGACCTGCTCAGCAATAGCCGTTTGTTCTTCTGTCGAAGCTGACACCTCTTGGGCAGAGGCTGCGGTTTGTTCTGAAATTGCACTGATGTTTACAATTGAACTCACCGTGTTTTCCTTTACGACATTAATCTCCTTAATATTATCGTTGACCTCCGACATCCGCTGCACAATATTGTCTACGGTATGGATAATTTCATCAAAGGACGACTGTGCTTTTTGCACTGCATCCAATTGTTCCTCAACAATTTTATGAGCCTGGGAAGCTGTTTGGGCCGAGGCAATCGTTTTATTCTGAATCTTTTTTAAAATACCATTGATTGTTTTTGCAGCAACTTGAGACTGGGACGCCAGTTTATTGACTTCTTCAGCGACTACTGCAAATCCATGACCCATATCTCCGGCCCGGGCTGCCTCAATAGCGGCATTAAGAGCTAACAGATTGGTCTGCTCAGCAATATTGGTAATCACTTCAGTAATATTACGAATCTCATCGGCGCTAAAATTTAACTCATTGATGTCCTGAATGAGACTTTTAGAAATTTCATCGGTGTCCCGGGCTTTTTGCATAAGATGCTGAACGATATTTTTGGAATCCAAACTCATTTTACGGGCAGATTCAGAAAAGTGTTCAACTTCATTTGATTTAATTACAACTGTTTCAATCTGTTTAGCTAACTCACTCATTTTTTGAGATGCTTGTTCCGCTTCTTGGGTTTGTTCCATCATTCCCCGGGTAATTTCGCCTGTGGCTGTAGATACCGATTCGGATGTTTGAGCCGACTGCGTGGAGCTATCTTCCAAAATCTTACTATGATTTAAAACATCGGAAACAGCGTTTTGGGTATCGATAATCAACCCACGAATTTTATCTATCATATGATTAAAACTATGACCCAGCTCTCCTAACTCGTCTCGATTTTCAATTGTCACCTTCACTGAAAGATCTCCACTCTCCGCTAAATACATCGCCCGTTTGACTTTTTCTAAAGGGTGCGAGATACCTAAAGACACCACAATGGATATAAATAAAGCAATAGCGCAAAGCAGAAGACCGATGAAAAAAGCCCACAAAACAAGGATATTCATTTCCGAATATAAAAAAGAATTTGGAGCGATATCCAGCAAATACCAACCTTTGTTTGCAATTTTAGTAAAAGTGATTAATACTGCTTTGTTTTTAATCTTCCCGGAAAATTTGGTAATCGCTCCTTGTGAGGTAGAGATTTGCTTCATTAAATATCGATTGCCTGTGATTGAAGAAATACCCTTTCCTAAATCATTCTTAAAGGGAGACAGCAAGATAATCCCTTTCTGATTAATGGCTATGGAATATGGCAATTCGTTAATACGTTCCTGGGAATAATCAGGCTCATTATAAAGCGGTTGATTGATAATATTATCCAGTTCCGTTTCATCAATAAAAAACGCAATCTTACCTAGTACAAGATTTGCATTTATATTTCTCAATTCTCTTACATAAACAATCTTTTGTCCGTAAATTTCCCAGACAGTGTTTTGAGTGTTTGCCCTTTTATATAAAGAGGTTCCTTGAAATTTTTCAAGACCGGTGTCATTCCCGAAATATACAAACTGCTTCCCGTTGGTCGGATAAAAAGCGACTGTCAACCCAGAATCCAGGGAAAAATTTTCCTGAAAGGTCTTCTTCAGCTGTTGTTCGAGCTCAAATCTTTCGGCATCGGTAAGAGCGGTGGACAGTTTAGTTAATGAATTCACGAGATCTTTATTGGAAATCAATTGGATAGAAGTCGAAAAATCGCTATATTTCTTAAGCGCCAGATTTAAGTTGTAGTAAGTCTGAGTTAATTCTCTTCCGGAATATTTGGCAACCTTATTCATGATCGCATTTCTGGAGATATTATAGGATATCAGTCCCATAATAAAAATAGGAACTATGGATACCAATAGAAATGCCAGAATTAATCGGTTACGAATTGGCAAACCATTTATGGATTTATACCTTTCCGGGTTAACACGTTCACTTAATTTAGTGAACGGTTTCGTTTTTAAATTGCCCGGTATATTATTTGTCAATTTCATTGAAACGCTCCTTATAATAATAGTTTTCATAAAGTAAGAAAGGTCCATATCATATATAGATAAGAACATTTCCTCCATATATTGTCCATAGCGTATTACCATCGTTGTACCGGGTGATGGAAAGATCTATATGACCAACGGACTACAGTAGAAAGATGTTTGCTATGACATCTGGTTAGAAAACTTAATAAAGTACGGCATAAAGAACGCAATCTTTACCACTTTGCTGAGCTGTATCGTAATGTTGACGGGGGTGATATCACCTAAAGAGAACGTAGCAGGTTGAACCCAGGTAAACCGCATAGTTATAAATAAATATTGAGGTTAAACCATTCTGAACACTTGCTGGCAAGTCATATGTTATATACTAGAAATAAAAAATGCAGATGTGCTATTTTGAAGTACATCTGCACTTTTTATGACTGAAACGAATCTTAAGCTTTCGATTTTGATTTGGAAAATACATCAAAGGAAACCGCCGCCAAAAGTACAAAACCTTTAATGGCCATTTGCCAGTCAATACTCACACCTAAAATAGACATACCATTGTTTAGAACTCCCATTAACAGACCACCGATAATCGCTCCCACAACGGTTCCTACCCCACCAAGCGTCGAAGCTCCACCGATAAAGCATGCTCCAATCGCATCAAGCTCAAAACCATTCCCGGATTTTGGGGTCGCCGAGTTGAGTCTGCCGGTAAAAATAACTCCTGCTAAAGCAGCTAATACTCCCATATTAACATAGACCCAAAACAGAATTTTCTTGGTTTTTATGCCTGAAAGCACGGCAGCTTTGGGATTTCCTCCATAAGCATAGATTTGTCTCCCCACAATGGTCTTATTCGTAACAAATGCATATATAATAACTAATCCGGCAACTATTAGTAGTACCACGGGAATACCCCGATATAAGGCCAACATATAAGTAAAAGCAACGATAACGCAAACGATGACAATTATTCTGGCGATAAATGTTCCTAGTGATGAAACTTCAAATTGAAATTTCTTTTTATTTTGTCTTTGAATAATTTGACTCACAATAAATATGATTGAAGCAAGAACACCGATCAGAATTGCTAAAATATTGATTCCACCAAAATTAGTTATATCAGGCACAAAGCCGGCAGCCAAAAAATTATAGCTATCCGGCA
>DNPQ01000315.1 GCA_003501335.1 Bacillota bacterium | reverse complement strand
TGTCTGCCACTGTAATGACAGCTCATCACCTAGAAGTTCTCCATTTACAATACGAATTTCATATGGAGCCCTATTGGCATCTTTGCTTTGATCGGTATTGGTTTGCGTTGCATCATCCGGAGAATTTGCTTTGGTATTCTCCGAAGTAATAGTGCCACTTGTGTCATTGTCTGTATCTTCTTCCGGCAATTGAAAAACAAATTGATAATGAAAGCTACGGGTGATACTGTGTTCGCCGATATTAAACGAATAACCGTCTTTTTTAAACGTGACAACCATTTCCGCAAACGGATTCAGGACAGACTGATCCTTAATTTGTTTAAAGTCAGATTGCACCAGCCTACCGATATAACCAACCTCCACCTGTTCCACCGCCAAGTTGATTCGCGGCATCGTCAGCGCCGCCAGAAGCCCGATTAGGGTAATGACCGCCACCACTTCCAATAAAGTATAACCGGCAACTCTTTTACCAGTTTGTAATATCCGCATTAGCGCCGGTCCCGTTCTCAGCATTGTCTTTTCCGTAGCTAAACAAGTCATAGGTTTCAGGATTGTGTTGCCCCGGTGAAACATAATGGAGTTCGTGTCCCCAAGGGTCGGCTGGAATTTTATTCTTTTGTAAATACGGACCATTCCAGGTATCAGGAATGGGCGAAGCTGTCGGTTTCTCAATTAATGCTTTCAAGCCCTGTTCAGTGCTAGGATAACATGAGTTGTCCAAATAATAGGAATTCAAAACATTTTCAGTGGCGCTGACCTGTGACTTTGCCGCCTTTACCTGCCCATTCTGCAGGCTGTTAATAATATTGGGGGCCACCATGGTAATGATGAAAGCCAGTAAAGTAAGAACAGCCAATATCTCAATCAAAGTGTAACCGTCTTCCTTTTTTAACGCCTTTTTTTGCATCATCAAAATCACTTCTTTCATTTGGTTTCAGCAAAATACGATTTGAAAACAGTTTTCCAAAGAACTCTTTTATCAGAGGCTATTCATTTGTGAATTCATATTGATAACCGGTAATAAAATAGATACCGCCAAAATCCCGATCACGCCAACCATGACGAAGATCAATAGGGGTTCAAATACCGACATAAATATGCTCAAGGAATGTTTGACTTCTCCATCATAAGTTGCCGCAACCTGTTCGAGCATGGTCGCCAGATTGCCGCTTTCTTCACCGACTCCGATCATTTCCACCGCTAAGACTGGAAAGACTTTCTGCGCCGCCATGCTTTGGGCAACCGTATTGCCTTGTTTAACTTCTTGAGCGACTTTTTGAATGGCGCAGGCCAACCAATCATTACCCATGATTTTGCCGGCAATGGTCAAACCATCCAAAAGAGACACACCACTTCCGCTTAGTAAACTTAAGGCAAAAGCCATTTTAACGATGGCCAGCTTCTCTAAAATCGGACCGACCCAAGGAATTTTTAATTTCAAGCGGTCGATTCTCATCTTTCCTTTTGGGGTTGCTGCTTCCTTAAACCACCAAACCAAGAAGCCACCGATAAAAAGTAGAGCCAGCCACCAATAATTGTTGACACACTCTCCAAAAACCATGACCGCTCTGGTTACCAATGGCAACTCGGTATCCATTCCCTCGAAAACCGCTTGAAATTTAGGAATCACCACTGCAACATAAAATAAAACTGCCCCGAGACTTGACACCATCAGGATGATTGGGTAAAAAAGGCTGCCGATAATAAAACGCCTCAGTTGAATTTCTTCCTCCAAATATTGAGCCAATCGTTTCAACACTTGCGGTAAAATGCCGCCAGCTTCCCCGGCCTGCACCATGTTGATATATAAATCCGGGAAAAAATCCGGAAAGCGTTCCAAAGCTGCTGTAAACGGCAGACCTTCTTGCAACGAACGCCGTAATTGAACGACAACATTGCCAATATTAGGACTGAATTTTAATTTGCTTAGTATTCCTAAAGCCCGTTCCAGTGGGATACCGGCGCCTAAAAGCCCGGCCAACTGCTGGGTGAAAGTAAGCCGTTCCTGTCTGGAAAAACGGGAACGATTCAATTTAAATGGTAATAGTTCCGCCGCTTCTTTGATTTCCAGCGGGAATTTTCCCTGGGCTTTTAGCTGAAAGATTAATTGTTCTTTAGACTCCGCATCGATCCGGCCTAATTCTATATGGCCTGATGTATTGGCCGCCTTATAGCTAAACAGCAACTCTTATCCACCTCGCCATAAACTCCACACGGCATCTGCGATTATTCCCGGGTTACCCGCAAAACTTCACTCAACGTTGTAATTCCGGCTTTAACTTTCGCAATTCCATCATTTCGTAAGGTTGTCATTCCTTGCCTCGTGGCTGCTTCTCGAATTCTCCCGGAGTTTGAACGCTCCATCACCAACCGTTCAATTTCTTCATCCGCCGCCAACATTTCAAACAAACCGATTTGACCCCGGAAACCAATTGAATTGCAATAGTCACAGCCGGTACCTTTAATAAACTTGAAATCGTGACTGTCCTGACCATAGATTTCAAGCTCCTGTTGGGTGGGTTCATAAGGAGCTCCGCATTTGGGACAAATCTTGCGTACCAACCGCTGGGCCAATATTCCGCAAACAGTTGAAGCAACTAAGAACTCTTCCACACCCATATCGATCAACCGGGTAAAGGCCGATGAAGCATCATTGGTATGTAGCGTTGCAAAAACCAAATGGCCTGTGAGAGCTGATTGAATAGCTACCTCAGCAGTTTCCCGGTCACGGATCTCTCCTACCAAAATAATATCCGGGTCGTGCCGCACAATGGTCCGTAAACCCTGCGCAAAGCTGAAATCCAACTTGGGATTGACCTGCATTTGATTAATCCCTTTCAGTTGGTATTCGATTGGGTCCTCAATTGTAATGATTTTACGGGTTGGTTCATTTAACAATTGCAACGCCGCATATAAAGTCGTGGTTTTACCGCTCCCGGTAGGCCCGGTAACCAAGATCATCCCGTGAGGCTTCAGGATTAAATTGGAGAATAAGGCTAAATTATGATCCGATAACCCCAACTGATCCAATCCCAACATAATACTTTCGCGATTCAATATCCGCAAAACCGCTGCTTCGCCATGAAGCGTGGGAGCCACTGCAACCCGCAAATCCAAGTCACGGTTATTGATTTTAATCCGAATTCGACCATCTTGCGGAATGCGCCGTTCCGTGATGTCCATTCCGGCCATTAATTTAATTCTGGAGATGACCGCTAGGAAAAGATTTTTAGGTGGCGGCAAGGCCTCTTGCAAAACACCGTCGATGCGGTAACGGACTTTAATTTCATCTTCAAAAGGTTCCAAATGGATATCACTGGCCCCTGCTTTCACGGCCCCGGCAATAATCGTATTGACCAAACGGATTATCGGAGCTTCATTCGCCATATTCTCAGGAACAATCGAACTAGTCTCACTCGCCGATGAATGTTGATACTGACTCAGCTCCGATTCATTCAGGTCTTCCAGCACTCCAGCCACCGAGTCTAACGTTGAGCTATAATATTTATCCAGCGCATCTTGAATATGGTCTGCCGAAGCTACCATCCATTTTATTTTATAGGGTAGGATGCCCCTTACCTGATCGAGAATGGCTAAGTCCAATGGTTCGGCTGTCGCCAACGTAATCTTGTTTTCTTCAATCCCAACCGGAATAATCTGGTATTTTTCGGCCTGGCGGGAACTGAGTACTCCGATGACCTCCGCCTCAATATTCATTTCCATAGGATTGCCATAAGGAATTTGCAATTGAAGACTTAGGGTCTTAGCAAGTTGTTCCCTATTGATGGCGCCAGCTTTTAATAATGTTTTCCCAATAGGCAATTGAAACTCGGCTTGTTTAAGCAATCCTTCTTCCAGTTGCCTTTCTGTAATATAACCCTGTTTGATGAGGATTTGACCTAAAAGTTCCATAAATCCTCCAATATTTTAGATCGATTGATTATGATTTTTATAACTTCGTTGAATATTTAAAACTACCTGCCTAAAACATTTATCTTTATCAAGTATATATTTACATTCCAGTTTAAAAATTAACAGGACTTAAAATATTAAGACTAGAAATTCATGAATACTTTTTGCCATATTTAATTATTCAGATAAATTTTGGACTAGACTTTCCCGGCTTCTATCGCTCAAAGAGCCAAACTAGTGATCGTTCTTTATCCCTACATGATGAATAATAGAACAAAGACTGCTCCAGCAGCTAAAAACGGCCCAAAAGGTATCTTAGTTTTGCGACTTATAACTTTGCAGCCAATCAGGAAGAGCCCTATGACCGTTCCCAGGGCCGAGCCGAGAAATAAGGTTAATAAAACCCCTTTAACTCCCAGAAAAGACCCAATCATCGCCAGAAATTTCACATCCCCCATTCCCATGCCTTGGGGATAAAAATAAGCAACCGGCAATAAAACGCACCCTCCGGTCGCCATTCCCAATAAGGCATGGAAAAATTCATCCCTGCCATAAGGAATCGCCACAATCAGTCCGATGACGATACCCAAAATCGAAAGTCGGTTAAGAATCTGATGGTGATAATAGTCTATCCAGGCAATAATCATTAAAAGGCTGCAGAAAAGGGACTCTTTAAAAAATTCTATAGAAAGTCCCAATTTTATATACAGCAGCAGACCAAGAATAGCGGTTCCTATCTCTACCAAAGGATATTGCATGGGAATGGGCGCTTTGCAATTCCGGCAATGGCCCCGTAAACATAAGAAACTCAGGGCCGGAACTAAATCGTACCATTTAAGTGGATGTTGACAAGTCGGGCAAAAAGAGCGGGGGAAAACAATGGAGATACCCCGGGGTATACGGTAAATGCAGACGTTTAAAAAACTCCCGATCGAGATGGCGTAAATTAAAATTATTAAATACATAGTTTAATCATTTCTTAAAACGAACTAATTTTTATCTAATACTTACAATATATCAAATGTAATAATTAATTACAATAAATTAAAAGGAAATTAATTCAAATTGAAGAATATTCCAAATGGCAATTGATTATAAAAATATTTGGGAAATGGTATACAAATGCTGAAACCCTTAAAAGCCCGCATTTTTATCGGACTTAATCTATTATGTATCCTTTTTTTAACCACAGTTGCTGTCTGCGACACGAAAAAACTCATTGACCTGGATTTTAAAAATGCGGATGTTAAAGACGTATTGCGGGCCTTAGCGGCCCAAAATGGATCAAATTTATTGATCGACAATGAAGTCAGCGGGGCGATAACGATCCATTTGACCAGGGTTACTTTTGACAATGCTCTCAATATCATCACCCAGACTGATCATTTGCAATATGTCAAAGATGATAATGTATATAAAATCACCCAAATCGATAATGCTGTGATCAATGTGGATTATGTCAATAACTTACTCTCGGTGGATGCCCAAAATGCCAAAATCGCTAAACTCATCCAGGCGATTGCCGAAAAGGCCGGCCAAAATTTAGTGCCGGATCCCGATTTAAATGAGCGGGTCTCGATTCGCCTACACCAAATTCCGCTGCAAAA
>DNPQ01000589.1:12037-13200 GCA_003501335.1 Bacillota bacterium | reverse complement strand
ACGAAATTAAAAAAGTCAAATTTATTAGTTGTGCTTGACAGTATAGAAAAGAATAGTAAAATAAATTTGGACCATAATTTTATAATAATTCATGAGGGGTATCGCTTTTTTAACATCGAAGTGCAATATATACACATTGATTCGATTTTTGTCTTTTGAGTAACGGTTGTACATTTAAGAGTTGATGATAAATTATTGGAAATGATGATGAGAAAGGCAAAAATCAATTCCAAGTGAGGGGAAATTATGGAAAAAATGATTTTGTTTGCTATTTTATTGCCGATTATTGGCGCTTTTATGATACCGATAATCGGTCATTTTTCGACCAAAATAAGGAATGCAGCGGCGATGACATTTGTGAGCCTTTCTTTTTTGGCTTCAGCCTTATTGGTGGCTCCGATTTTATCAGGCGAAACGCCAACTTTTTCTGCAAAATGGGTGCTAGGGTTGGATCCAATTTTTACAGCGGATGCATTAGGGGTTTTAATGGCGTTGGCTTCATCTTTTTTGGGAATTATCATAATACTGTATTCATTTGGTTATATTCAGCATGATAATAATCAAAACGAATATTACATGATGGTGGTCTTATTTTTAGGCGCTATGACCGGACTGGTTTATTCCCAAAATTTAATTTTCATCTACTTATTCTGGGAGATTGCTGCTATTTGTTGCTGGAGGTTGATTGGTTTTTATCGGGAACGGGAAATTATCCTGCGTGCAGATAAAGCCTTTTTAATAACAGTCTTTGGCGCTTTGGCGATGTTAATGGGTTTTGTAATTTTATATAACAGTTATGGCAGTTTTGATTTACGACTCATGCACGGTAAAATGGCACCGGATTTGGCGGTTTTATTGATTATGTGCGGGATTTTTTCTAAATCGGCTACTTTACCATTTCATTCCTGGTTGCCTGACGCAGGGGTTGCCCCATCTCCTGTTACAGCGCTACTTCACGCTGCGGTGTTAGTTAAAATCGGAGTTTTTGCTTTTGCCCGTATCTTTGTCGGAGGTCTGGCTTTGTCACCGATGTGGAGCCATATTTTACCGATTGTAGTGGCTGTAAGCGCTATTGTTGCGGGTGGGGCGGCATTAGTAGAAACGGATATTAAACGAATTGTTGCTTATTCTACAGTGAGCCAGTTGGCATTTATCTTTTTAGG
>DNPQ01000589.1:0-11697 GCA_003501335.1 Bacillota bacterium | reverse complement strand
GCTGGAATTATTGAACACAACACCCATACGAAAGATATCAGAAAAATGGGTGGTTTACTTCAAACGATGCCTATCACGGCAATATCATTTGCATTTTGCGCTTTATCGGTCATGGGAATCCCGCCCTTCGGCGGCTTCTTCAGTAAACATATGGTTATTTCAGGCGCTATTGAAGAAGGGAACTTATGGATTGCCGGAACATTTATATTGGGAGCTTTTCTTACAATACTCTACTTGTTAAGACTTTTTATTACTGTTTTTATGGGGGAACTCAAAATTTCTGCCAAGGAAGGCTCTCAGACGATGCTTTTTGCTGTAGCTATACTGGCTGGTTTGTCGCTTATTAGTGGCTTTCTTGTGAATTTTCCTGCTGATTTTATACAAATTGCCTTGCGGCAGATGATGGGGAGTTTATAATGAGTATTTTATTATTATTAATTCTTATTCCAGCGCTTTATGGTGCTATTTTGCTGGCATTCCCGGCCAATGTCAAAAGCTTTTGGGAAGTAATTAATGTCGCAATTTCAGCTTTTTTGGGTTATTTGGTTTTACTAATTTGGGGGCCACCCCAGCCAATTAGTTTTATAAGAGCGTGGGCTGGCTTTGGAATGGATTTTCAATTAAGGTTTGGGCAATTTAATCAGTTTTTTATTGCCGCTATTTGCGGCGCGGTTTTTCTTATCGTTTTATATTCCTTCACATTCATGTTAAAACATCCCCGGAATAATCAATTTTATGGTTTTCTTTTCTTGACGGAAGCCATGGCAATCGGCGCAGTGCTCGCCAATAATCTGGTCATTATGCTTTTCTTCTGGGAAGCGATGCTGATTACTTTGTTTGCCATGATCAATTCGGGAAATGGGGGTTCGTATAAAACAGCTGTAAAAGCTTTTGTTATAGTCGGACTGGCTGATCTTTGTTTAATGTTTGGAATTGGAATTGTTGAAGCACAAGCAAAAACAACAGTGATGACGGATATTCATTTGGAAACAACCGGAGCGGGAGCTGTGGCTTTTGTATTGATGTTTATCGGAGCGATGGCTAAAGCGGGAGCCATTCCGTTTCATAATTGGATTCCGGAAGCTTCCAAGGACGCTCCGTTGCCTTTCATGGTGCTCTTACCGGCAGCTTTAGGAAAATTATTGGGTATCTATCTGGCAACCAGAATTGTTTTGGAGTTTTTTACAGTTTCAATCGGAATGAAGTTATTCGTAATGTCCATTGGAGCGATTACAATTGTTGTGGCCGCGATGATGGCCCTTATTCAAACTGATTTTAAACGTGCCCTTTCATATTGTACGATTAGTCAGGTTGGTTATATGCTTCTGGGAATTGGTACGGGAATCCCGATTGCGATTGCCGGCGGACTTTTTCAAATGATAAACCAGGTTATCTGTGAATGCTGTTTGTTTTTCGTGGGTGGTTCGGTAGAAAAGCAGACTGGTACAACGGATTTAAAAAGGCTCGGCGGTCTTTGGAAAGATATGCCGTTGACGTTTTTATGTTTTGCGATATCAGGTGCCGCGGTTTCGGGAGTGCCGCTTTTCGGCGGCTTTATTTCGAAACAGATGATTTTTGATGGTGTATTACAAACCAATTATCGAATCTTTTTCTTAGCGGCTGTGCTGGGAGCACTGTTTACGGCAATCACATTTTTAAAATTGGGGCACGCCATATTTTTTGGAAAAACAGTTTCAAATCAAAATGAAATCAAAGATGCCCATTGGAGTATGTTAACACCAATGACTCTTTTGGCTCTCGGCACAATATTTTTCGGTGTTGATCACAGTTTTCCGTTTGATTATTTGATTAAGCCATCTTTAGGGGAAGGCTTGCGGGAAGCTGTAATGGATATTCACTATGTTTTTAGTCTTAGCCAATTAGTTTGGTTTACATTTTTTACATTAGCGGTAGCCGTTATCGATCATGCCATCGGAGTTCGGCTTAGTGGTAATAGTATAGGGTCTTCCGACCACATCCGGAATGCTCCTGTCCTGAAATCTGTTTATGGTTTAGCAGAACGCCAGATATTTGATCCTTATGTACAAGGCAAGGCGGTTGGCCGATATGCAGCATTGGGACTTTATTGGATCGATCGAGGAATCAATTGGATTTATCAAAGTTTAATACCGGCCGTAGCCGATTTTATTTCACAGGCGCGTCGATTCCATAATGGACTCTATGCCAATTATTTGGCGTGGTCATTAGGGGGATTTTTGTGCTTACTCATTTATTTTGTGGGTTACTTTAAATAATCTTTAAAAATAGTCGAACGCTATAGGGGGAAGAGCCGTGCTTTTAGCATTTATATTTGTGCCATTGTTGGGTGCCGCAATTATGCCGATCATACGGAAAATATGGGCCAAAGGTTCCACCTGGATTATGACGTTGGTCAGCTTTTATCTAGTGGTAACAACCGGATGGATTGCTTATCAGAATTTTTTGAGCAGTCAGAAGTTGGTGCTTACAGAGTGGCTCTTAGGACAAAAGCTTGCCTTAAGTGTAGATGGCTTATCATTAATTGCCCTAGCGGCAATCGGATTGGTATCCTTAGTGACTGCTATTTATTCAGCCGGCTATTCTTTGGATCCTGATCGCCGTCCAGGCTATAATGCTCTGCTGTTATTGATTGTCGCCGGTATGAACGGTTTGGTAATGTCGACTGATCTCTTTTCCTTGTATGTGTTTTTGGAGATCGTTTCACTTGTCGCATATATCTTAATTGCTTATCAGAATGATGTTGAGGGGCTTGAAGGTTCGTTCAAATACTTTATGCTTTCCTCGGTTGCCACTGTGTTTTTGCTTTTGGGAACGACATTACTATTTGCAATTACTGGTAGCGTTTCTTTTATTGACCTCGCTGCAGGAATCAAATCCGGAAATATAATCGTTCAACTTGGATTTGTGTCGGTGATTTTTGCTTTTCTGGTTAAAGCGGGTATGATTCCATTTCATGCTTGGCTGCCTGATGCATATACGGCGGCCCCGTCCCCGGTTTCAATATTGTTGGCGGGTATCGTGACTAAAATTTGTGGTGTTTATACTTTAATGCGAGTTGTCTTGGCAGTTTTCGGCTTTACAAAATCATTTTCGCTAATGCTTCTTTTGATTGGAGCTATTTCCGTTGTATTAGGTGCTTTTTTGGCATTCGGCCAGAAAAATTTCAAACGGATGTTGGCATTTTCAAGTATTAGTCAAATCGGTTATATGATGATGGGTTTTGCGACGGGATCGCCCTTAGGACTGATAGGAGCAGCTTTTCATTTTTTCAATCACGCCGTATTTAAATCCCTGTTATTCATCAATGCCGGAGCGGTTGAACAGGCCACCGGTACACGCAATTTTGATGAACTTGGTGGATTAGCGGGTAAAATGCCAGTAACGGGGGTAACCTCAATAATCGGTATGCTATCAACTGCAGGAATTCCTCCTTTAGCTGGATTTTGGAGCAAGTTAATCATTATTATCGCTTTATGGCAGGGAGGGTATCATTCTTATGCTTTAATAGCGGTTTTCGCGAGTGTCATTACGCTTGGCTATTTATTATCTTTACAACATAGTGTGTTTTTCGGCAAAGTAAAGCAAGGTTTGGAAGAGGTCCATGAAGTGAAACCGGTATTTTACTGGCCAGCCATTATTATGGCTTCTATAACAGTGTGCTGTGGAATCTTTTTTTGGTTCATTATTCCAAAACTGATCCTTCCGGTGAGCTCACTTTTGGGATCCATGTTGAAGTAGTCATCCATCCCGGTTTTGCCGGAACCAATGAACTTGCGCATGGAACTGCCAAATAATGCCGGTTGATATGATTTTACTTTGGTTTGCCAAGGTAAAGATCCGGGTTAATAATATTTTCCAGGTAGTGGAGGTGTGTCATGAAACTTCATATATTTATTTTAGTTTTTTTGTTCTTGATTCCAGCTGTTCTTGCAGCTATAAGTAAGTATTTGTTACGCTCTGTCATTGCTTTACTGGTGTGCAGTGTGGGATTGACCTTACTCTTATTTAATTTAAATGCTCCGCTAGCGGGAGTTTTTGAATTATCGGTTTGTTCGGGATTAATTTCCGTTTTGTTCATTAATATCATTAGTTTGACGCAGCCCCTTTCCGGTGACGAAGAGGTATCCAAGGTTAAAAATCATTATCAGCGATTTTTGGCGCTGCCGTTTTTGATTATTTTCATTGGGATTATACTTTGGTTTAACCAGGATTCCTTATTTGGTACCTTAGTTATCCAAAAAGTCAGCGAAAATGCTACTGTGGGAGAAATTCTTTGGAGAACGCGCGGTCTTGATTTAATCGGCCAAGTGATTATCTTACTAGTCGGGGTTTATGGAATTGTAACCCTATTTAGACGGGGGAAATCCAATGAATAATTTTTTTGGAATTGATTTCATTACGGTAATCTTGGTAATCTGCATTGGATTATACACTTTGTTACTGGCCAAGAATATGATTCGAATGTTGATTGGATACGAACTCATGACTAAAGGAGTTACCTTAGCTTTCATCAGCGCCGGTAATGCCAATGGCAGAATCGCACTTAGCCAGACACTGGTTATTACGATGATTGTGGTAGAGGTCGTATCAATTGCTACAGCTCTGGCTATAGTAATGTTGATTCAAAAGAAGAATCATTCCTTGAATATTCGTAAGTTGACCAATTTGAAGGGGTGAAAAAATGGAAGACGCTAAATTATTGCTATCCCCGCCGCTAGCATTTGCTCTTTTTTTGTTACTCGGTGGTTTGCTTTATTTATTTGGGTATTTGCTTGCCGAAAAAGGGAGTCAAAGCCAATACAAAAAAACTCCTTATGCTTGCGGCGAAAATGTCCCGGCAGTTAGGATCCAGCCTGATTATTCTTTGTTTTTCCCTTTTGCCATTTTTTTTACCATTGTCCATGTGACTGCATTAATAATGGCGACATTACCGGTAGGTAATATAGCGTTGATGGGCATATTATATTTGGCGGGAATTTCGATTTCTCTTTATACCCTGGTCGTGAGGTGAATGATATGCTAAAGAAACTTGTAAAATGGGCCCGGGTGAAATCTCCGTGGGTACTTCATTTTAATACCGGAGCCTGTAATGCTTGTGATATTGAGATTCTTGCCGCTTTAACTCCCCGGTATGATATTGAACGGTTTGGGATTCAACTTAAAGCCACGCCGCGTCATGCTGATGTTATTTTATGTTCGGGTCCTGTAACCAAACAAATTAAAGATCGTTTAGTCCGGGTATATGAACAAATGCCTGAGCCAAAATTTATTGTGGCTGTCGGCACGTGCGCTTGTTCCGGAGGCGTATTTAAAGGATGCTATAGTGTTGAAGGCGGAATTGATACTGTGATTCCGGTATCGGCCTATATTCCTGGTTGTCCTGCAAGTCCGGAGGCTATTATTGACGGGGTCGTTAAATTGCTTGAGCGAATCGACAAACCGGAACAATTCCAGAAGGCCCAGCCAATCCTTATAGGAGAGGGAGAACCTAATGAATAATCAAGAGTTAGTAACTTTTTTACAAACCCAATTTTCCGGTAAGGTGACGAATGTAACCTCACCCCGGGAAAAAAGAATTTTTGCTGAGGTTGCTACGACTGAGTTAGTGAAAACATTGCAAACTCTGAAAAATTCAGGTGTACATTTTTTAGGTACCATTACTGGTGTAGACTCCGGAGAAAAATTTGAAGTGATTTATCATTTATATAATGATGATGGGATAGTACTTAATATGAAAACCTTTACTCCAAGGACTGACCCCAAAGTGCCTACTGTTACGACCGTTTTTTCCGGAGCTTTTTTGTACGAACGTGAATTAATGGATTTATTAGGTATTGATGTTGAAGGGACACCGCCTAATCGTCGGTATCCTTTACCGGATGATTGGCCGGTCGGGCAATTTCCTTTACGGAAAGACTGGAAGAGCCTCTCATCAGAAGAAGAGGTGAATAAGGCATGAGTCAAATCAAAATTCCAATTGGACCCCAACATCCCGCCTTGCACGAACCGGAAAGTTTTAACCTAACTCTGGAAGGCGAAATCATCGTTGAAGCCGAAGCTAAACTGGGGTATAATCATCGTGGCATTGAAAAAGCCTGTGAAAGCCGGAATTTTATTCAAGATATTTATTTACTTGAAAGAATATGCGGAATTTGCTCTCATTCCCATTCAACCTGCTTTGTACAGGCTGTTGAGGAAATAGCCGCTGTAGAAGTTCCTCTCCGGGCAAAATATATCCGCGCTATCATCGGTGAATTGGAACGAATTCACAGTCATTTATTATGGGTTGGTGTAGCGGGACATGAAGTCGGTTTTGAGACTTTATTCATGTATGCTTGGAGAGACCGGGAAATTGTCATGGATATTTTGGCATGGATTTCCGGCAACCGTGTGAATTATGGAATGAATACGGTTGGGGGCGTTCGCCGTGACATCAGTCCGGAAATACTTGAACAAATTCTTGGTAGCTTAAATACTTTAATCGAACGTACCGAATATTATACAAGAATTGTAACTGATGAACCTACATTCATGGGTAGACTTCGTGGAGTCGGAAAACTTTCAAAAGAACAAGCGCTAAGTTTAGGAGCGGTTGGCCCTATAGCCCGTGCTTCTGGGATAGCTCGGGATGTCCGTCAAGATGATCCTTATGGTGCTTTTTCGGAAATTGAATTTAGAATATCGACTGACGATCATGAAGATGTACTGGGTCGGACTGTTGTACGGGTTCATGAATTGATGGAAAGTTACCGATTGTTACGGACATTGATAGAAAACCTACCTGAGGGACCGATAGCGGTAAAAGTACCACGGAAAATTCCTGTGGGAGAAACTCTTTCCCGCTTAGAGGCACCCCGTGGTGAAGATATTTTATATTTAAAAACCAATGGTACGGAAATGCCGGAACGGGTAAAAGTACGCGCCCCGACTTTAGCAAATCTGGCTTCGATTCGAGAAATGCTTTGTGGCGCTTATTTGGCTGATTTTCCAATCATTGTTGCTGCAATCGATCCTTGCTTTTCTTGTACCGACCGGATGATCAGAGTCGGCAATGGGAAAAATGATAATTTAATGAATTGGCAGCAATTAAGGGAATATAGCATTGAGTGGCATAAAAAGCAGGGCTTGGATTTAGGACAAATTAAATAAAATTATTAGTATGAATTTATAAAAATTGACTGTGGTGGTGGAGCAATGAACGTTCAATGGACGTTATTATACATGTTCGTCTTTCCGGGATTTTTATTTTTAATAGCCTATAGTATGATCTGTGAATGGGTTGACCGCAAATTATTCGCCCGTTTTCAAAATCGGATCGGTCCACCTTGGTTTCAACCCGAAGCCGATTTTATTAAGCTGCTTTCAAAAGAGGAAATTATACCGGATGCGGCCGATAAGGTAATGTTCCGGTTATTACCAATTTTTGCAATAGCAGCGGTTTTGACAGCTTTTTTGTATTTACCGATTTGGAATACAAATGCAATATATTCTTTTAAAGGGGATTTGATTGTAGTATTCTATTTGCTCACCATACCCACGTTAACTTTCTTCCTGGCCGGATGGAATTCAACCTCGCTTTTTTCAGCCTTGGGGTCGGTTCGTAATTTGACCCAGCTATTTAGTTATGAGGTTCCATTATTGTTATCTTTACTCGGTCCGGCTTTGCTTGCGGGTACATGGTCGATCAGTGGGATTTCCGCTTTCTTTTTGAAACGTCCGGAGTTACTGGTCGTAAATATCATTGGCTTTCTGGTCGCTCTCGTTGCAGTTCAGGGAAAGTTGGAGCGAGTTCCCTTTGATATCCCGGATGCTGAAACCGAAATTGTAGCGGGAAGCTTTACAGAGTTTGGAGGAAGACTGTTGGGTTTGTTTCGTTTAGCAACCGATTTGGAAATGGTTGTTGTTGCAACGTTACTATCAGCGGTTTTTTTGGGTGGATCCTTTGGGCTTCATCCGGTATTGGGATTTATAATATTTGTTGTTAAAACGTTATTTATCGTTTGCATTTTGACATTGTTTAAAACAGTTATGGCAAGGGTGCGTATGGAGCAGATGATGAAATTCTGTTGGAAATATCTCGCTCCTATTGCCTTAATACAGCTTCTGATCAATATCCTTGTAAAGGCATACTTTTTATAATTGTGAAATGGTTTTTGTCAATTTTAATATTCCAATTTGATGTACCATTAGACTTTGAATAATGAGGTGTTTTCAATGAAACATCCAGGGAAGATGATTCCAGAAGTATTTTCAAATTTAACAAAACCAGCTGTAACAGTAAAATATCCCTACGAAAAAGCAAAAGTACCCGAGAATTTTCGCGGTAAGATAAGCTTTAATTCTAAGAATTGTATCGGCTGCAAAATGTGCATGCGGGATTGCCCGGCAAAAGCAATTACTATTGAAAAAGTAGGGGAAGAGAAAGTTTTTCGGGCTAAATTTGAATTGGACAATTGTATTTTTTGCGCTCAATGTGTAGATTCCTGTCCGAGAAAAGCTTTAAGTTCAACGCCTGAATTTGAACTAGCTCAATATGAAAAGGCTAAATTGAAGGTGATTCAGGAATAATGAAAGTTGTGAATGAGTTTTTGAATCTCCTCCAAGGCGGCAATAAAATTGCTTTTTTGGGAGTGGGTGCTCCACTTCGGGCCGATGATTCCATCGGCCTTTATATTGTAAGCGAGCTTGAAAAGAAATTAAAGAAAGATTCAAAACGGGAATATCTTTTTTGTCTCGGAGAGTTGGCTCCCGAGAATTTTTCAGGTATGATTCGTAGATGGTCACCGTCCCATGTTGTTATTGTTGATGCTGCTGAAATAGAAGGAGAGCCGGGGTCTTTTTCTTTAATTCCATCCGATAAAATCGAAGGCGCTAGTTTTTCAACCCATATATTGCCTTTGAAAATTTTAGTCGATTATTTCAAGCAAACTATTGGTTGCCAGATCATTATAGTTGGTGTGCGGCCAAAATTGCTGGAATTTGCTTATCCGGTAACAGATAAAGTTAAAAATGCTGCGGATCAGTTTATTTGTGAGATTTGTGAAAAATTATAACCCAAAAATAAATGATCGGTGATGGAACAACCTAACAGGTTGTTTTTTTTATAGTTATTTTTAAAAGGGTGAGGTCTATTGATAAGGGCTGAAAAGGATTGATTTAAAGGAAAAATAAAATTAAATGTCGAAAGTAAAATAATGAGTTATCAATTTGGCCCGCCTGGAGACATGAAAGAATAAATACGAGGCAGGGTGGCTGTTTAATTAAAAATTTTGGCTAAAAAGAATTTTTTAAGTAGGAATTTATGAAAAAGGGGAAACAGTAATGGCCCAACGTAAAGCACCTGATGTTGTTATTCGGAGATTACCGTTATATTTAAGAGTATTAGAGGTACAAGATACAAATGAGTCTCCAATTATTTCATCCGAGCAATTGGCAAAGATTATTGGAACTTCATCAGGGCAAGTCCGTAAGGATTTATCTTATTTTGGAGTGTTCGGTAAACAAGGTGTCGGTTATCAAACTACATTATTAAGTACGGAATTACGACGAATTTTAAAACTAAATCAAGAAATTCGGGTTGGACTCATTGGGGCTGGTAATTTAGGAGCAGCTTTAGTGCGCTATCACCAAAAAAATCGGGCCCATCAACCTCTGGAGATCGTAGCTCTTTTTGATATTGATGAGAAAAAAGTCGGGCGTAAAATTGCGGATGTAGAGGTATTTCACACTGACAAATTGGCAAACGCAATTCATGAGATGGAGATCAAAATGATGATTTTGGCATTTCCGGCTGAAAATGTGCAACATATCATTGATATATGCATCGAAAATGGGGTTAAATCATTTTTAAACTTTGTCCCGGCATCAGTCAAAGTCCCGGAGGGAGTCAAATTACGAACTTCCGATGTGACGCTCGAGTTACAAGGTTTGGCTTATTATACTTGATATTTTCCCCGGCGGTATGGGAATGCTGTACTGGCTTTTAAATACATGGGATCAACCAATTCTGAAAGCATTAACCTAAAACCAATAACCAATACGAGATACTAATGACTAATTTCGATTCGGGGGACGCATGACGGAACTGGAAGGGACTATAGATAGAATAACTTATTACAATGAAGACACCTATTACACAGTGGCTAAGCTGAAGTTAAAATCAGGGAATCCGGCTACGGTTGTCGGAAACTTGCCTCCTTTATATTTAGGGGAAGTTTTGGCAGTAAAGGGTGAATGGGTAGAACATAAGGAATTCGGAAAGCAATTTTCGGTGGCTGAATGGCAAAGCCGTGAACCTTCAACTGCAATAGGGATAGAGCGTTTTCTAGGTAGTGGCCTATTAAAAGGTATCGGCCCGGCAACCGCTAAAAAGATTGTTAAAGAATTCGGCAAACAAACATTGGCGATCATTGAACTGATGCCCGAAAAGCTGACCCAGATTCCAGGGATCAGTGAGGCCAAAGCCGAACGGATTGCCCATAGCCTCAGCGAGCATGCCGAGATTCAGCAGATTATGGTTTTTCTTCAAGGGGTCGGCATCAGTCCAGGCTATGCCTTAAAAATTTATCATACCTATCAGAGCGAGGCTGTCAAAGTCGTCAAAGAAAATCCTTACCGGTTGGCCGATGAAGTTCATGGGATTGGCTTTAAGATCGCGGATCAAATTGCCCAAAAGCTAGGCATTCAAAAAGACTCTCCTTATCGTTTGCGAGCGGGGATTCGTTATTTATTGAGTGAAAACAGTACCGAGGGACATCTTTATGCCGTCGAAGAAGAATTTTTAGCCAGAGTCGGGAATGAACTGGAGATCGACCCGTTGCAGCTGGCCGGTGAAATCGAAGATTTAATTGTTAAAAAAGAACTTTATCGTGAGAGCCACGGGGGTAAAAATATCCTTTATTTGGCGCCGTTTTATCATAGCGAAGTTGGCGTGGTTACCCAAATCAAAAACATCATGGATGTGGGGTTGCCCCCTATAGTACTTGATGTGGACGGTTTACTGGAGCAATATTCGGCTAAAAATAAGATTACCCTGGCCGAGCAGCAAAAAGAAGCCGTCGTTAAAGCGCTGGAAAATGGGATGCTGGTCATCACCGGAGGTCCGGGGACTGGGAAGACCACTATCATCAAAGCTATTTTATATTTATTTAAAAAAGCGAAATTAAATGTAAGGTTGGCGGCTCCGACGGGGAGGGCCGCTAAACGTCTCAGTGAAGCGACTGGTGAGAGTGCGAAGACCATTCACCGTTTACTGGGATATGGCGCGGAAGTGTTTGCAGGCAGCCGTTTTCAATATAATGAGGATGAGCCGCTGGAAACAGATGCCTTGATCATTGATGAATTTTCAATGGTGGATTTGTTATTGTTTTATAATTTGTTGAAGGCGGTCACACCGGGGACCCGTTTAATCATGGTCGGCGATGTTGATCAATTGCCGTCGGTCGGACCGGGAACGGTATTACAGGATTTAATCGAATCCGGCTGCATTCCGGTGGTCCGGCTGAACGTTATTTTCAGACAGGCTCAGGAAAGTTTGATCATTTCCAACGCCCATAAGATCAATCAGGGAGAATTTCCCGTTCTTACTACCGATAACGACTTTTTCTTCATTGAAGATGGCGATCCAGAGCATATTGCGCAGACAATTCCGGAATTGGTTAAAGTCCGGATTTCGGGTTATTTGAAATGTGATCCGGT
>DNPQ01000479.1:4695-7758 GCA_003501335.1 Bacillota bacterium | reverse complement strand
TTCTGAAGCGGAGAGAAAATCGTCTAAACGGTTGAGATAATTTTTTGACCGGAGAGGAAATTGTCGAAACGGTAGAAGAGAAATGAGTAATCCGACTTTCAAGCAAATTAGGTGGTACATATGGATTTTGAAACTTGTTTTAATACATTTCCGGCAATTTTGATGGAGGGCGCTATCGGAGAAAGACTGAAGCGTGAGTATCATATTCTATTGGATGACAGGGTTGCCATGGCCGGCTTAATTTATCATACCGATTCAAGGCAAGCCATGCTTAATTTGTTTAGAGAATATCTGTCGATAGCCGAAAAATATTGTTTGCCGTTTATGGCCACAACGCCAACCCGGAGAGCCAATCGAGAACGCATTCAGCAGTCTAAATTTAATGAAAAAATTATTGAGGATAATGTCCGCTTTTTACAACAAATTAAAAACACTACGCATGCCGATATGTTTGTCGGCGGCTTAATGGGTTGTAAAGGAGACGCTTATAAAGCGACAGAGATTTTAGCCATCCAAGATGCTCAAGAATTTCATTCATGGCAGGCGAATTTATTTACAGAGGCAGGAGTGGATTTTTTATATGCAGGTATTATGCCGGCATTGTCTGAAGCTGCCGGTATGGCCAAAGCAATGGAAAAGACAGGTTTACCCTATATTATTAGTTTTATGATTCGAGATAACGGAAAACTCATTGATGGAACCACGATTCATGAAGCCATTGCTTTTATCGATAATGTAACTGTCCGAAGCCCCATTTGTTATATGACAAATTGCGTTCATCCAATAGTTTTGAGAAAGGCTTTAGCTTGTTCCTTCAATCAGACTGAACGGGTGAAAGAACGTTTTCGGGGCATCCAAGCAAACACATCCCCATTACCACCGGAAGAATTAGATAATTGCCGTGCTCTGAAATCTTCTGACAGTATCAGTCTTGCCGACGACATGATGAAGTTAAGCAAGGACTTAAACCTTAAAATTTATGGCGGCTGTTGCGGTACTGACAAGAGCCATATGGAAGAAATAGCCAAAAAGATAAAAGAACAACGACATTAACTTATAATGGTGCAGGTCGCCTTCTTGAAGACGCGCCCTACTTTATCTTTGGCAATATGAATACATATATTGGATTCAAGGAAGAGTACATTTATCAAATCGTTCACCAATTTATGGATGGAATTTATTTATAAAATTTAGTTTTCAAGTTCTTTATACCATCCGGTATATCCTAAAATAATCTTGTGTACAAGGGAGAAAAATATGAAAGATCTACACGGGAAGGTTGCAGTTACCTATGATAAAGTCATTGCCAACTATATCAAAGGTCAATCTATTTAATTTTGAGTTTACGGAAGAATCGGGGGAATCATTAATGCTCTTTTCTTACTAGCATTGGCTGGCTTGGATAAAAATTTGGAAAGGTTTTTGTAACTGTCAAGCTGGTCTTTGAGACCGTCTATTTCTAAAATTGCGGCGGCATCCGGGAACTTTTTAGCCAAATTTTTCACCAGCTTACCCCACCAGTCTAAATCCTTCATAATGGGCTGATGAAGATCGCTGGTCCGATCATTATCATGGAAATGAAAATGGCGGACTCGTTCCATTTTTAAAAGAGCTTCGATGGATATCCCGGCTTGTAAGGCGTGTCCAATGTCGAGGGTCAAGCCGAATTCCGTATCCGGGAAAAGCCAAAGCAATTCTTGAAACCGGGATCCATCACGGGTACTGGGATGATATTCGGCAAGAGCCGGCATATTTTCAATGAGTAAGGTGACTCCGGATTTTCGGGCTTCTTTTAACAGATGCGAAATACTATCTTCTTCCAGCAAACAAGCTTCCCTGTATTGTTCAGTGGTCATTCCCGGAAGGAAGGAGATCGGATGAAAAGTAATGAGCTCAATTCCCAAGCCGGCCGAAATATGGATAGTATTTTCAAAAATACGCATTCCGACTTGGCGTTCTTCTATATTGAGAGCCCCCAAATTGATATTGGAGAATGGCCCATGCATCGTCAGCTGGAAGTGAAAACGGTCTTGATAAATTCGTAAGGCCGATCTTTCATTGGCAGTGAAGGCAAAGTTCGCCGAAAAAAATTTCGGATCGGATTGCAGCTCGATGATGGGGAAACATTGAACTGTTTCCCGCAAATAGTCTGCTAAGGGTACATTACGAACCATCCGGGAACCAAGGCGAAAGGCCATCCGCTACCTCCCATAAAAAACTTATCTATACTAACATACCCTACCAAAGTCAAATCGTCAAATGCTAAAAAAGGGATTGAACTAGAAAAGTGGAAACTTTAGAACGATATTCTTCAAGGATGTGATTAAAAATAGAACCGGAGTTATCGCTTTATTTGCATTTTCCCTTTTGTAAGCGTAAATGCTATTACTGTGACTTTAATTCCTACAGCGGTATTGATCAATTGATGCCGGAGTATGGCCAATCGTTAATTGCGGAGCTGAAAAGATTTTTGCCGGAGCGCCGGATGATTCGATCCGTTTATTTTGGCGGCGGAACACCCAGTTACTTTCCGGCTCAATTATTGATCAAAATATTACAATTTATCAAAGAAAATTTTTTCATCGGAGAGGCGGCAGAAGTAACGATTGAAGTGAACCCGGGAACCACCGGATTTGAAGGGCTTTCATTGTTTCATGAAGCTGGTTTTAACCGGTTAAGTCTGGGTTTACAGGCTAGCCAAGATGAATTATTGGCTGCTATCGGGCGGATTCATAACTGGCGGGATTTTTTAACAATCTATCAACAAGCTGGGAAAGTTGGTTTTACCAATATCGGGCTTGATTTGATTTGCGGTCTTCCCGGACAAAGTGTCAAAGCCTGGCAAGAGTCCTTGCAGAAGGTTGTTTCATTAAACCCGGAACATATCTCGGCGTATGCATTGCAATTGGAAAACGGGACTCCTTTGGACGGGATGGTTGCGGATGGTTTGCTTACCCTTCCCACTGAAGATGAAGTCGTTCATATGATGCGGATAACGATGGATTTTTTGCGGGAAAACGGCTATGAACATTATGAAATATCCAACTTTGCCCGGCCGGGTTT
>DNPQ01000479.1:0-4371 GCA_003501335.1 Bacillota bacterium | reverse complement strand
CGGAGCTTCTTCTATGGATCACCTGGAGCGGTGGACTAATTTACGGGACCCCTTGCAATATATCCAAGCTATCAAAGACGGTAAGTCGGTAATAGCTGAACGTGAAGTCATTAGTCATTCAATTGCAATTACCGAAGCGATTATGTTAGGACTGAGAATGCGATCAGGTATTGATTTGTGGCAATTAAAAGAAAATTTGCAAATTGATTTGAAGGTTCAGGCCGCTGAGACTGTCGAAAAGTTTATTCATCAGGGTTTGCTGATAATGCAAGACGGGCGTTTAGCCCTTACCGATCAGGGGGTGCTGGTCAGTAATTCTATAATAGCCGCTCTACTGGCTGAATTATAAGCGGGCATTCTGGAGAAAATTCAATCCAAAAAGATTGGCTCGACTGGCAGCGGCAGAAATGAGTAAAACCGGTATTTCCACACAGGCTCAACAAGTATTGAAACTGGAACACGAAAATCATAAGAAAGAGCAAGCCCTATTTTCAAGGCAACAGAAGGATGCTTTGGAGAAAAACAGATGGGAAGTAAGAAAAGAAAAAGCACAAGCAAAACACCGGGGAAAATAATTTCTTCGGTGTCTTTTTATTAGCCCCATAAGACCCGTAGTTTTTCCGTATTAAGAATTACTGAAAATTTAAAAGCTCCCTGAGATTGGTATTTTCAATCATTGGGGAGCTTTGCTTAGAATTTAAGAGGAAATGATATTATCTGGTAATAAACGATTTTTATAATTAATATGGATGATTATAAATAGCGCCAAAAAAAATAAAAAAATTACATAAAATTTTAGGTTATTTATACGCAGAATATTCCATTTTTAAAAATTTTGCCGATATTTATATAAAATGATTGGAATTATCTCCCGCAGAGTCACTCAAAGTACTCGGGCTGAAGAAACCAAAAGGGGAAAATGTTATGCTGAATTCTCTGAAATTGCGTACTCGAATTGGGCTGGGTTTTGGTGTGGTATTAATGTTAATGGCTATAATCATATTCATTACATTTTTTAACCTAAAACAAATTATTGGCTCCATCGATATTATCGTAGCGAAAAACAATCAAAAACTTAATGATTATTATGAACTGGATCGATCCCAGATACTTATGGGTCGTTATGAACGGACTCTATTGCTTATGAATGATCAACAAAGTATGCAGGCGCAGAATGACAAATTAGAAAATGAACGCCAAAATTATACAAATATTCACGAAAAGTTATTTGCGATGAGTGCATCGAAAACAGAAATATCTCTGAGAGCAAAAATTGATGAAAAACAAAAAATGGCGAATCCTCTTGAAGATAGGCTGATTGAACTTGCATTATCCGGTAAACAAATGATGGCGGTGGAATTGCTGATGCAAGAGGCAAGGCCAGTTACACAGAAATGGCAAGATGCAATTGAAGAAACTTTGGAATATATCAATAAGAGCAATCTTCAAGAACAGAACACCGCTAAAAGGTGGGCCGCAGGCTTATTGGTATCGATTATTTTATTAGGCGCAGTTGCAATCGTTGGGGGAACTATGGTTGCCTTTATAATCACAAGGAGTATTACCAAGCCGATGAATTCTATTGCATCCCGTATCGGAGAAGGAGCTCAGCAAGTGGCTGCGGCGTCCGGACAATTATCGGCTTCGGCGCAACAGCTATCGCAAGGCAGCACTGAGCAGGTGGCGGCCATTGAAGAGACTTCCTTTACGTTGCAGGAGTCGGCCTCAATGATGGAACAAAATACCGCTAATACCAAACAAGCGGCGGGGTTATCGGAAAAAGCCAAGAAATCGGCGGATAAAGGCAGCGCGGAGATGCAGGAAATGTTGGACTCGATCCGGGAGATTAAAAACTCCAGCGATCAAATCTCTAAAATTATTAAGGTGATTGACGACATCGCTTTTCAAACGAATATCCTTGCCCTAAATGCCGCGATTGAAGCAGCCAGGGCCGGACAGGCCGGGATGGGTTTTGCCGTGGTTGCCGAAGAAGTAAGAAATTTAGCCGGGCGGAGTGCACAGGCGGCGAAGGATACCACAGCGATTATTGAGACCAATATTGAATTATCGGTAAAAGGTGTGGCGGTTGCGAACAAGGTTCGCCAGGCCTTGGACGAAATCACCGGCCAGTCAAACAAGGTCAGTGAATTGATGGGCGAGATTGCCGCCGCCAGCCAGGAACAAGTTCAAGGAATTGATCAGGTAAGCAAGGCGATGACCCAGGTGGGAACCGTGACACAGCAAAATGCCGCTAATGCTGAAGAAAGCGCTTCGGCGGCAGAGGAACTTAATGCTCAAGCGGAAAGTATGCGAAAAATCGTACTGGAACTTTCTACACTGGTCGATGGTTCAGCGGAAGTCCTCAAGAAAGAAATGGAGCAAACGGGTCATTCATTGCATCAGGTAACCCGAGGTGACTCTATGCCATACAGTAAGCAAGGAATGAAAATAATTGACAAGGTCAAGCAGGCTCAAGACCAATTGCAGCCGGCTAAGGAAAACAACGGACTATTGGTGCAGGATCAAGCAGTGAAAAAGACCAAGGTAGTTTCCCCGGAAGATGTGATACCTCTGGAGAAGGATCCGCAGCAGTTCTAGAAATATATTTTTTTAACCATTACAGGCTCTGTTAAGAAAAACAATGCCAAAATGAAGATAGTTGGCATTGTTTTTTATTTAGATAATTTTTAAGCCAATCGAGTCATAATTGATTATACACAAAATAAACAAAATTATCTAACAATTTGTATCATATAGCCTAAAAATAAGCAAGATTACTTAAAAATTTGTCTTATTAATCCAAAAAATATGCTTTTTTTATTTCTTTTGCCGATATAAATCTAAACGGCGGGTTTTAAATAAATGTCAGATATTTATTTAAAATTATTGAAACAAAACCTATTGAAATAGAATTTTTTTGAAAGGAAGTAAAAAAAGTATGTTAAATAAAATGAATCTTGGCAAGCGGATTCGACTTGGATTTGGTTGTCTGATGGCTTTAATCTTGATTATGTCCGTATCCGTGATTTATAGCATGACTGAGGTTAATAAAAAAATAATCGAAATTAAGAAATTTAATATAAGAGCAAACCAATGCAACACTATGGAGCAATCTATTTTAGTCCTTTCCAGAAGCTTACGCGGAGTCCTTTTGAAAATCAATTCTCAGGAAGTTGTCGAAAATCAAAAGGCAATGACAGATGCTTATGCCCAATATGATAGTACTTTTAAGGAAACAAAACAAATGTTTTCCACGTCAAAGGGAGAAGCATTGTTGGTTAGCATTGATAAAGCGGCCAGTTCAGCACGGCCAGTAATTGATGAAGTTGTCGAATTGAGTATAAATAATAAAGATGCCGAAGCCCGAGAGTTGGTTTTAACGGATGTAAAAATGGCGCTTGCTCAATGGGCTGGGTATCTAGCTCAGCTAAAAAATTTGGGGGAGCAGTTGAATCAAGAAACAATCGCCCAGGCTCAACAAACCTACAATCATTCCCTGATGATTTTATCGATTTTAATTATAATCGCGATGGTCGCAGGTTTCATGATGTCATATATCATTACTATTAGTATTACGAAGCCGATGAGTTCAATCGCATCCCGTATCCGGGAAGGAGCCCAACAAGTGGCTGCGGCGTCCCGGCAATTATCGGCTTCAGCACAGCAGTTATCGCAAGGCAGTACCGAGCAGGCGGCATCACTGGAGGAAACCTCCTCTACAATGCAAGAGGCGTCCTCGATGGTACAACAAAATAACACAAATACCAGAGAAGCGGCTGGCTTAGCAGGGCAGGCCAAGGAGTCGGCGGATAAAGGAAGCGCCGAAATGCAGGAAATGCTGGACTCGATCCGGGAGATTAAAAGTTCCAGCGATCAGATTGCTAAGATCATTAAAGTCATCGATGAAATAGCATTTCAAACGAATATTCTTGCTTTAAATGCCGCCATTGAAGCGGCCAGAGCCGGGGAAGCCGGAATGGGTTTTGCGGTAGTTGCCGAAGAAGTAAGAAATTTGGCCGCCAAAAGCGCTCAATCAGCGAAAGATATCACTACAATTATTGAGGCCAATATTGACTTATCGGTGAAAGGTGTGGCGGTGGCGGATAAAGAGCGCCAATCATTAGATGCAATCACCGGTCATACCAAAAAGGTCAATGAATTGATAAATGAGATATCTGCTTCCAGCCAGGAACAATCACAAGGAATTGAACAGATTAATAAGGCAATTACCCAAGTGGAGACTGTGACCCAGCAAAACGCCGCTCATGCCGAAGCAAGCGCTTCAGCGGCTGGAGAACTTAATGCTCAAGCAGAACATATGCAAAAAATCGTCTGGGAACTTTCTTCTTTAGTCAATTGTTCAGGGTAAGT
>DNPQ01000126.1:6616-7746 GCA_003501335.1 Bacillota bacterium | reverse complement strand
CTATCAGCTTCATTAATAACATTAACGGTACTCATCGCTGCTTCAATCAATTTCTGCAGTTTGTCGGAATTATATGAAACCGAGTCGGCATTGGTTTGTAAGAAGGATAGGTTACTCTCAAATTTCTGGTTGATCTGTTTATACTGCTCTTCAGCTTTGTCAATTGTATCTTTTAATTGAACCGCTATCGCAGCAGTGGCCTTGGAATTTCCCTTTGCTTCATAGTATTGTTGAACCAATTGATTATACTCTTTTGTTTTCACTCCAAAGCCCAAGAATTTTTTTTGCTTCGGCATCGGTAAATCAGCGCCAGCATCATTACTGTTAATCGTAGTATATAAATCTCTGAATGAATCCAAAACTTTCTCATATTCTTTACCGACAAAACGGACGGCGTTAATATTATCCGTCAGCATCCGGATATCGGATGCCATTAGAGTATGTCCGGATTTAATATCCCCTAAACTGCCACGAAGACGCCCCTGGTATTCATTAAGTATTTCCTTGGAATTATCCTTTGGAATTAACTTTTCTAAGGTGTTATTTTCCGCTAAGTCTTTCCAATTATGTACTTCTTGATCGGAAAGTTTGTATTGAACCTTTGCCTTTGCCAAAGCTTGTTGCATTTCTCTGGTTGTGCTGAAAATTTTATTTTTCCAGTCCGCCAAACCCATCTCTTTCGCATAAAAAGTCCGGATCCGAGTCATTTCCGCTTGTTGAGCCGATTTCATCTCTGCCAATTTTTCTTTGGCGGCATTATTGGCAGCCGTAATCTTATGATTCGAAACGAAGAACATCGTCGCGAATAAAATAAAATAAATAAGGATTAAAACTGAAATGGATAAGATATAGCGTTTGGCAATAACCTCTCCATTTTTTTTAGCCAGCCAAAAATTAACTCCATAAAGAATAGCTCCAGTTACAACAGCGATCCCCAAAATTACCATAAATATAGCAAACATATAATTACCTCCTTGTTTTAGTAATTTCTCCTATTTAATTACGGTATTATATCCCAAATTCCTGCTTTTTGCATTAAATTCCCAGCTTTGTTTTAAAGATTTAAATTGATTTTAATCTTTAAGGTTTGCGAAATTTTTCCAAACCCACAAATTTACTAAACTCCTTTT
>DNPQ01000126.1:0-6297 GCA_003501335.1 Bacillota bacterium | reverse complement strand
TATTCACTAATAGCAAAGGGGGAACAATCTTGAAACATTCTTATTGGTTCTTAGCTCTAATTTTACTCTTAATACCCATTCCTTCCTGGGCCTTATCTACCAATTGTTTCATTCTGGACCAAAACAAAAATCTTTTACTAACCATCGGCCCTGACATGAAAGTATTACGGCCCATCAAAACCGGACCCTGTCCGGCTGCCCTGGAACCCATGCCAAACAGTCATAATTATCTTTTAATGTGCCAAGGAGTAAGTAATTTGTTTGGAAACAAACCGGGCGAACTCATAACTTTAGATTCTAACTTGCAACCCACGAACCAAAAAATAATCTTACCCGGACCCATTACACAAGATTTCTATTTAAAAAACTCGAACACGTGGATTTTTATTACCAAATCGGCAGATCATACCTCTGCCCAAGTTAATGTACTTAATCTTATTTCGGGTGAAATTCGACATTTCAATTTAAATTCTTCTCCGATAGCTTGCCAGTTCAATACCGATAATAGTATATTGGCCGTCATTACAACCGGATCCACAGAATCTAAAATCATTCCGCAATTGGTACTCATAGAACTTCATGATTTAACGAGTAAATATATTAGCTTATCTGAAAATCCCAAAGGAGTTTTTTTTATCAATGAAAACAAAGTCCTGATCGCCTACGGCGATTATCCGGCGAACCCTGTTACACTAAACAATATCGTAGCTAACTCTAACGCTCAAGGAAGCGTGAAAGCGCATAATACATCCTTGCAATGGATAGATACGGCAACCGGCGATCAAACTATAACATCCTTGGGATTTTCACCCCTGGTGATCGTCCAAGATCAAAATGATCCGGAAACTTTCTATACTGCAAGTCGGAACGATGCCTACGATAAAGACGCAGGAGGCACATTTTGTAAAATAACCAAGGGTCAGTTCATTTTTAAACTAAATTTTCAATCGGATCCATTCAAAATTATTCAGACCCAATCAGGGAATATCGGACTTCTCTGCCGCAATAATTTTGAAGTCATCGATCCCAAAGAAGCCAAAACACTTAATAGTTTTAATTACACTTCATCGGTAGAAAACCTGCTTTTGAATCAAGATCAGTCCTTGGGGTTTCTGATGGTTTCAGGAAGCAACAATTTGGATATTATCGATATGGCCTCCGGTAAAAAATCCAATTCAATCAAGCTGAATTTGTCATTTTTCGGACAACTCACCCTCGATGCCCTTTGGCCATCCAAATTTCCTGCAGTCAGCGGAATGATACTTCCAACTGACGGTAAGCCCGATTTTTCATGCAATATCAATCAACTAATAATGAACAAAGATTGCAGCTATCTATATTCCTTATCCAATCATGAAATCGATAGTATCAAATTGGCTACCGGCAAAAAAACGACTCTCTACCAATTCTTTTGGGAAAAGCCTCTTGGTATCTGTTTTACACCGGATGGCCGTTTAATAACCGTAATCACAGACTCTTCTTGCTACTTGTTAAATCCTGCGCAAAAAAAACCGGTTTTGACGGTACCGATTTACGAACTTGAATCTGAAAATATTGGGGGAACGAGACAAAATACTCCGTCTGATCATATGAATCCTGCCGGATACTTCGCCCCTGATGGAACGACTCTGGTAATCTGGAGTGAGAATCATCTGCATTTTATCGACTGCCAGAACGGCAAATTAATTAGCAAGGCTAATATTCACGTTCTAAAGGGAAAACTACTATGGGTACCCTAATATAAGCGAAAATTATGCAGACCCAAGATATACATTATGTATTATATAAAAAAACTATTATATCTATATAATGTATATCTTAGTCTTCCTTTTTCATTTTAGCTTATTGTTTTAATATTCGGCTTTCTCCAGTGCCATTCCAAATCCTAATTTGGTTATGGAATGCCACCCACCTTTTCTCCCCTTGTTAAATTAGGTCATAGACTGTTTCTATCAAGGTTTGCGGAATTTATCCAAACCCACAAATTTACTAAACTCCCTTTGAAATAATAAATCAACCGTCCCTACCGGACCATTTCTTTGTTTCGCAATAATTAACTCCGTGATATTCTTCTTGTCCGTGTCCGGATTATAATAATCTTCTCGATAAAGAAAAGCAACTAAATCGGCATCCTGTTCTAGTGAACCGGACTCCCGCAAATCGGAAAGATTAGGACGTTTATCGGTGCGTTGCTCGACCGCTCGTGATAACTGGGATAAAGCAATGACCGGAACATTTAATTCCCTGGCTAACGATTTCAAGGTACGGGATATTTCCGATACTTCTTGCTGGCGATTTTCCGTACGTCCTTTGCTTTGCATTAATTGCAAATAATCAATAACAATGAGGCCCAACCCATGTTCCGCCTTGATCCGGCGAGCTTTCGCACGGATTTCCAATGCAGAGATTCCCGGTGTATCATCTATAAACATTGCTGCTTCCGATAAACTTCCCAGGGCATGGGACAACCGGGGCCAATCGCTGTCCATTAAGGTACCCGTCCGAATCCGCTGGTTATCAACTCCGGCCTCTGAACACAACAATTTCAAGGCCAATTGTTCCTTCGCCATTTCCAAACTAAAAACAACAACCGGTATTTTTTGTTCAACCGAGGCCGACTGCGCTATATTGAGGGCAAAGGTCGTTTTGCCCATGCTAGGCCGGGCCGCTAAAATGATTAGATCCGAAGGTTGCAATCCGGCGGTCATCCGGTTAAAATCTGTAAATCCTGTGGGTAAGCCGGTTACGCCGCCCTTGGATTCGTACAACTTTTCAATCCGTTCGAAAGTTTCGATCAAGATATTCCGTAAACTGACAAATCCCTTTGTATTACGACGCTGAGTAACCTGAAAAATTTGTTTTTCCGCTTCATCCAAAATTACATTGACTTCTTCAGCGCCCTCATAGCCCATGCTTACTATATTGGTAGCCGCTGATATGATGGAGCGCAATAGGGATTTTTCACCCACAATCTTGGCATAATACTCAATATTAGCCGCTGTAGGAACGGAATTTGCGAGAGCCGTTAGATAGGGAATACCGCCGATTTTATCCAGCATATTCCGGCGGGTCAATTCCTCTGAAACCGTAATAATATCAATGGGCTCTCCCTTATTGGACAAGGATACGATAACCTCAAAAATAACCCGGTGGGCTTCTCGATAAAAATCCTCAGCCTTCAGTATTTCAATTCCCTTTTCAATGGCTTCTTTTTCAAGCATCATCGAACCCAGGGTTGATCTTTCGGCGTCAATATTCTGCGGCGGCAGTCGGTCAATTAGTGAATTGCCAATACTCATATCTAGACCTCCAAAATGATCTTGCTTAAAAAATTGAGCGAATAAGAATTATGTTAAAATACCTTCTTTTCTGACGGCAGGAAAAATAAAATTATTAACGAACAAATTACTGAAATCAAAGTCAAGGAGATAAAATAATGAAACACTATTTTTGGACAATCTGTCTACTATTGCTGCTAATACCTGGAAATACTTGGAGCGCTTCTCCCAACTTTTTAATTATGGATCAACTCTCCAATAATGTCATTATGATTGGTTCCGACTTGAAACCGCTATCTACCTTTAAAGCAGGCCCTGGTCCCAGCGTATTGGAACCTCTCCCGGGCGATAGTGGTTATGCTCTTCTTTGCAACGGTACGAAAAATTTATTAGGTACTGTCAGTGCTACGGGAGAATTAATCTACTTGGATTCCTCTTTCAAGCCGACTCAACATAAAATAACTTTTCCGGGACTGATCATCCAAAATTATTATTTTAAAGCTGAAGCAACCTGGATTTTTGTAGCGCAAAATAAAACCGCCAATTCATTAATAAGACCCACGGCCACGGTTATTATAGTGAATTTGAAAAATGGCACTGAAAACCACTTTAGCATCGACTCAATTCCTACAGCTTACCAGTTTAATGCCGATCGGAGTATCTTTGCCTTTACTGTTCTAAGTTCAAACAATAAAACAGCTCCTTCTCAATGCATATTGATTGATCTCCACCTACAAACCATGAAGTCTTTTCAGGTCTCTGCCAATCCCGCTGGAATTTACTTCATCAATGACCATCAAATTCTGGTCGCTTGTGCTGGGTTTGGAAACTCCTCTCGATACTCCTCGACGATTGCCATGGATCATTTTGATAAGCCGGTCACTGCTTCTCTATACTGGATAGATATAACAAGCGGTGATGAACAAATATCAAACCTTGGTTATTCACCCATGGTCATTATCCAGGACAAAAAAGCGAAGGATACGTTTTATGTTGCAAGCCCCGACAATCTTGATAGTAAAGCACCACAAAGTACATTTTACCTATACTGTAATGGTATCAAACGTTCTGAATTAAAACTTCCTTGCGACATTGTACAATTGGTCCCGGTTAAATCCGGAAATATTTGTCTTTACGGCCGTCATGATTTCTATATTATCCATATCGATAACGGAAAAATTGTTGCCCACTTTCGCTACGATTTAAGCATTGATAAGCTATTGCTAAATTCCGAACAAAATGTGGGTTATGTTGCGGCTGTAAATAGCAATTATATCGATAAGATTGATCTTACCACCGGCACCCTGATGTTTAAATTTAAAATAAGTTCGTCATTATTTGGGGGAATGATGGGCATCTCCGGTTTATTTCCGCAAAAGTTGCCGCCAGTATCTGGAATGATATTACCAGTTGATGACAAAACAAATTTCTTGTCGGATAATAACCGAATGTTAATGACAGATGATTGTAATCGTTTATATACCCTTGCCAGCAGAGGCGAAGTAAGCGGCATTAATTTGAAAAATGGTCTTCAAGTCTCTTCTTGTAAATTCATTGAGGGAAAACCTTACGGTATTCATTTTACGCCTGATAAAAAATTTGTCGTTGTGGCTGCCGATACAATTTGGTATCTGCTAAAACCCGAGCAAAAAAAACCGATATTTTCACTTCCACTACCAAGCGGTGATGGCCTTCCTACCACTGGATACTATAGTCCTGACGGCAATCTTTTGGTGATACCAAGTAATGGTTACTTTTATTTTATCGATTGTCAAAACTGCCGATTAGCGGGCAAGTTGCAAACAAAGGTTCAAAAATCTGTGGTTACTTGGCTGCCCTAAAACAAGATCCTTGCATTTCGAAAATACACAATATCAAAAACTTTTTCCACCGAGAACAGGAAGCACAGTACATCAAGCCCTGTGTTATAAAAACGATGATGTAACATTTATAAAGCGGAAACACCCTGGCGGACTTTTTCACTTGATTACCCCGACCAGCCAGGGTGACTGACTACTTTTTAAATTTTTTATAATTATAAACACAAGTTTGCCAACCGGCCTACTATCATTTCGCAGGCCAAAATCAATGATCCTGACTGTTTTATCATTTTACAGTATTTGTTTATAACTCTTTGGATTCAAATACGTTTTCAGCAATTTCCCGCACAGTTTGCACTGGTATAACCTGAATATCACTTAGATTGGCGGGAACATCCTTTTCATTCTCTTGGGGGACAAAGACTTTCAAAATACCGGCTTGTCTCGCTCCGTAAATCTTCTCAATGATTCCGCCAACAGCTTTGACTTTGCCTTGAATGGAAACTTCACCGGTAACCGCAATATTCTGCCGAATAGCACGTCCGGTCAGACAACTAATAATCGCCAACGTAATGGCTACGCCGGCAGATGGACCATCGATTTTACCGCCGCCGATCACATTGACATGGACGTCATAATCAGCCATATCCATGTCGGTCACCAGTCGTACCACCGAAGCGGCATTAAATACCGAGTCTTTTGCCATACTCCCAGCCGTATCATTGAAGCGAAGTCTTCCTTTACCCTTTTCACTGGCCGGAAAACAGACAGCTTCAATTTCAAGAACCGAACCCACGAAACCGCTTACCCCAAGTCCGAATATCTTTCCGATTTCTAACTTTTCTGAAGCTTTCACAATTAAAAAGGGTGATAAACGACTCACCTGAAAAACTTCTAATAAATCATCCTTGCCGATTTTCACCTGATCTGGACTCTTCTCACCAACTTTATTCTTATATATTGCTAAGCCATAGACATCTGCCAAAATCCCAGCTGCCTTGCGCCCTTCAATAGTATAATCACTGATCAAGTCAGGTATTTCCGGACCAATATTGGCTTTGATTCGAGTTGCCGAATGAATTACAATTTCCCGGATATCATTTTGGTCCAATGGTTCAAAATAAACCTCGGCGCAACGAGATCGAATGGCCGGACTAATTTCTGAAGGATCCCGGGTAGTAGCCGCTATTAAGATAAAA
>DNPQ01000136.1:40841-43022 GCA_003501335.1 Bacillota bacterium | reverse complement strand
GGGTCGTTCGGTAAACATACGCAACGATTGCGTATGTTTTTCACCGTTGATCAAAAAATCCCCGGATTCCACTTTCGTTTGAAAGGTGGAACCGGGGAGATGCGCAACGCTGAATATAATTATAAAAGATAACTCTAATAACTTCTTATTTTTATGACTTATCAATCCTTTTATCCGCTAGATTTTATTGCAAACCAATTACCCATATTTATCCATTGCCTTAACGGCTAAGCAGATTACTTTATTAATCCAGCCTTTTAATCTCTTTTTTCAGCTTACGGATGATCCGTTTCTCCAGCCTTGAAATATACGACTGCGATATTCCCAAAAAATCGGCTACTTCTTTCTGAGTCCGCTCAGCGCCGTCCTTCAGACCAAAACGTAATTCCACTATCACCTTTTCCCGGTTGGACAGATAACTCATCGCCGAATTCAGGAGATTCTTTTCGATTTCTTCTTCCACAAATTTATAAGTTGAATCATTTTCGGTGCCGAGAACATCGGAAAGTAATAACTCATTACCGTCCCAATCAATATTTAAAGGTTCATCGAAAGAAACTTCAGCCCGGGTTTTGCTATTTCGCCTTAAATACATTAAAATTTCATTTTCAATACATCGAGAAGCATACGTCGCCAGTTTAATTTTCTTGGTCGGATCAAAAGTATTAACCGCTTTAATCAGGCCGATGGTACCAATGGATACTAAATCTTCAATCCCAACGCCGGTGTTCTCAAACTTGCGGGCAATATAGACAACCAACCGCAAATTGCGTTCAATTAATACTGCCTTAACGGCCCGATCGCCAGTGGTCAGTTTATCCAACAAATAGACTTCTTCTTCGCTCGTCAATGGAGGAGGCAGGGCTTCACTACTTCCGACATATGCAATCAGGCGTGGACGCAAACCTGTTTTCAAAAGCAAAGCTGTCAGAAATAGCCTTAATCGAAGGCGCAACCTTATCCAGTTTATTACCATCTCGCTCGCTCCTTTTTTCAATTTCAATTGGTCAAGACCGTTGGTGGGATTAGTGCTTGAAATGTGCCTTCCTGAGATAAAGGTCGATTATAGAAGGCCACAATAACCTCTGGAATAACCGTTTCCTTTTCCTTACACCACACTTTCATTCGATCAGGCCGAAATCCCAGTAAAACTCCCTGGATGTTGCCTAAAGAATTATAGGGCAAAACCCGAACCCGCTGGGCCCAATCATCAGATAAATTCCAATCATAATCAGCGGCCATCCCACCTTCATTAAAGCTTTCCGTTAAACCAACGACCTCCTTTGGCAAATGGCTTTTAATCTGACTTAACTCAATAATGACCACTGGCAACTTGGTTAAAGGATCATGAAGCCGATTCCCGGTATCAAGTAAGGCATTCAATTGCAATTGGCAGCCTTCAAATTCGATTTGTATTGGATAAAAGCAAAGCTGTTCCCAAAATTTGCGATGAACAACTCCCCATCCCAACTCGCCCAAAACAAAAATCAAACATAGTTGAAAACAAAACCGCCAAATGAAAGATATTCCCAGATGAAAAAAACGTTCATTCAGTGTGTCAAGCCCCCACTGAATCCCGGATAAAAGAAATGATAACCCATAAAAATAACCAGCCACGCGAAGTATCTTTGGAAGACGAGTCGGCAGAAAAGTAATGCCGATCATCATCAAAGGAATACCTATTAAAAAAATGAAAGGCGATAAGATCCAATTATCTAAGAAGCCATTCGATGCCTGATTCAACAGCAGAATAAATTGAAAAGCGCCTCCCACCGCTCCTCCCAAAATTAGTCGTCTCATTTTGACCGTATAACTACTAATTTGGGATACCATCCATAATAAGCTGCCGTCCAGAATCCATCCTAATAAGCTGCTAAAAAATGGCAAGTCGAGATATATCTTTATCGTCTGCAAGATTCCTCATCATCCCCCGAATTATTTTACCAACGCGGCCGGATTATTCCTCTATTATCCAGTTATAGAAATAGCCGGAATCTTCCTTTTTTTTCCACTTTTTAACGAAAGGCCTATAAAAAGCGGAAAAGCGCCCGAAGAAAAATCTTCGAACGCTTCACTCACTTATATATTTTTATATTCTAAATTCAGGATCCGCTATCACAAATACTATCTAAAGATTCATAAAGCCCTTCCTTTTTTGGCCCCACAATCCGGGTTAAAAAA
>DNPQ01000136.1:39788-40432 GCA_003501335.1 Bacillota bacterium | reverse complement strand
CGCTGTTCAAATCCGGTAGCGATTACAGTAACCCGAATTTCTTCCCCCAACGTTTCATCAATGACCGCCCCGAAAATTATATTGGCATCAGCATCAGCCGCTTCCGTGACAATTGCAGCGGCTTCATTGATCTCAAATAAACTTAAATTGCTACTTCCGGTTATATTTAATAAAACGCCTTTCGATCCTTCAATTGTCGTATCGAGTAAAGGACTTTGAATGGCTGCTTTTGCAGCCTCTACTGCCCTATTTTCCCCTTTGGCAACTCCAATACCCATCAATGCCGAACCGGCTTGACTCATAATTGTCTTGACATCAGCAAAATCAACATTAATTAAACCATTAATCGTGATTAAATCCGAAATCCCTTGAACAGCCTGGCGCAAAACATCATCGGCCATCCGGAAAGCATCAATCATCGAAGTGTTTTTTTCAACGATTTGTAATAAACGTTCATTGGGAATTGTGATTAAAGTGTCAACGCTCTCTTTTAAACTAACAATCCCTTTATCGGCTTGACTTAAACGCACCCGGCCTTCAAACAAAAAAGGTTTCGTAACGACCCCAACGGTTAAGGCTCCCGTATCCCTGGCCATTTGAGCAATAACCGGAGCTGCCCCGGTTCCGGTGCCACCGCCCATTCC
>DNPQ01000136.1:0-39781 GCA_003501335.1 Bacillota bacterium | reverse complement strand
GGCGCAAAACATCATCGGCCATCCGAAAAGCATCAATCATCGAAGTGTTTTTTTCAACGATTTGTAATAAACGTTCATTGGGAATTGTGATTAAAGTGTCAACGCTCTCTTTTAAACTAACAATCCCTTTATCGGCTTGACTTAAACGCACCCGTCCTTCAAACAAAAAAGGCTTCGTAACGACCCCAACGGTTAAGGCTCCCGTATCCCTGGCCATTTTAGCAATAACCGGCGCTGCCCCGGTTCCGGTGCCACCGCCCATTCCCGCCGTAACAAAAACCATATCTGCGCCCTGGAGAACTCCTTGCAATTCATCCTTACTTTCAATTGCCGCCTGTTGTCCAACATCAGGATTTGCTCCAGCTCCCAACCCTTTGGTTAACTGATCCCCAATTCGCAATCGAATATCGGCATTCGAACGATTTAATGCTTGCCCGTCAGTGTTTATAGCTATGAATTCAACTCCTTGAATCTTAGCATCAATCATCCGATTGACGGCGTTGGAACCACCGCCACCAACTCCGATGACTTTAATTGAAGCAAATTGCTCATTTGCGACTCCAAACTCCAGCATTAAAAAGTTCCCCCTGTATTCTATTGCCAGCGACTGTCTTCAAATATATAAAATCCTAGATCTTCGTAAATATTTCTGCAACGCAGTGAATTAACCCTTCCTGATATCAAAAATATTTTTAAACTAAAGATGAACTTCTGCCCAATGCATAAGAAAGACTACCTTATTTGGTAGGAAAAGTATGAGATAAAAATAGCTTATGGGGTTTCATTAAATAGCCGGATTGTTTACCGGCTATTCGTCAATTTAATGGTTGTTGGCGCCTCTGGAACCCGGAGATCGATTTTGGCTAACTTCTCCGGCGAAGTTTGTGATAAAATGGCCCGCAAATTATACATCTTTTTCTCGATTTCGCCGGCAGTACCTAATTCAACTTTTATCGTATGATGGCAATTAGGCAAATCCAGATAAATTTGATGATTCGTCAAATTTATTTCACTAATATTTTGACGTAGGCTTTCATCAACATTTTTGAAGATATCAAGAGCCAATGCAAACTCCGAATTATGAATGGATTGTCCGATAATGACTTTTTTTAATTTCAGTCCCGTAATAATGGGTAAATTGATGGGCGTATTCTTATCGATAATATCCATCACCACCAAGTCATTACCGACCATGATAGAACTTTCTCGATAAAAAATGAGGCAAAGGGGCAACCGCTCTTTAACCGTAATCAACAACTTGTTTGGAAATATTTTTTTCAGTCCGACTGATGCGATTTTAGGATTTTGAAGGATTTTTCGTTTGGCTTCCTTTACGCTCAGCTGAAAGATATTTTCGTGACTCAAATCAGCGCTTAACAAAATATCTTCCGTAGAAACCCCTTGATTGCCTTGGACTACAAAATCTTTCACAGTAAATATAGATGAATTGATAAATATTAATATCATTAAAAAAACAAATAATATAAGAAAAAGCCTTTCAAAACCAGGGCTTTTGGATGATGTCTGACTATGAGTTTTCGTTGTAATCTGTTTCATAAAATTACAGGCTGTTCCAAAAGTTTCTTTTTAAAATAGCAAGCGATGGTCCAAATTTACAGCTTAATTCATTACGATCTTATACTTTTGGAACAAACCAGTTTTAACTCCTTCGATAAATTCCTAAAATTAATTGAACTTCGCCTCTTCCGGTACCCAAATTTTTAGCGATTTCCTCGATGCTAAGTCCCTGGTCCCATAATTCTAAAATATGCTGATGTCTTATGTCTGTGACCGGGCGGGCACTTTTCCCGAATAAAGTTTGATGATTGACAACTTCTTTTTCATTGATAGGATCTTTGGGAACATCGTAATTAACAGGTTGAGGATCGAATATATCGGGGTTGATTGCCGGGATATTAATTTCGTTGGTTTCATTAAAATCTGTAACCTGTTCGCCTGTAACCGGCCCATCTGACTCGATAATTGGAGTTGACTCTAGGATCGCATTTTTGACAGCATTCGCTTTGGCATCCGTTGCTTGTGCGATTTCTTGAAACTCTTCAATAATTGCGGCCACCAAATCTTCCAAATCCTGGATTTCGTTTTTCAGATGCTTCATTCGTTTTTCCAAAGACTTTTGTTGAAACTTATAAAGCAAAAAAATAATGAAACAATTTAAGGCAATGACGAAAATAACTTCACCAGCTGCCACTATGTTAGCCTCCAATATATTGATCCGGCCTACATTTTAACATCAATATGCTGCCCGCGCTCTGTATCAACAGCCTCTTCAGCTTTTTCCCCATTTAAATCAGTCTCTTTCCTTTGACCAAAACGGCGATAACGACGACCACGGTTCCGTTCCGAATTATCGTTTTTATCATAAATCGAGTTCGCTTCCGAGGATGTTTTGTTTTGCAATACTTGTTCTTGTTGTTGTTGAGATTGTTTAACAGCCTCCCGTGAAATCTCTTGCTGAGAAACAAGTGGGCGGCTGTTATGAGTTTGCTCAATACGTTGTATATCAAGCGTACGAGGCATTATAACTTGGAGATCCAGAGGCTTAAGCAACATTCCCACCTCTCAATTCTTCATCGATAGGGTTGAACCTGAATTTCTCCTTCGCTATATACTAATGAAGCGTATTTTATTTCATCCTGGATCATGATCGTCGTCTTACCCATGGTAACCCTTACGCCCGGATACATCGTTTCTTTAACTCGTATCCGTCCCCTTTCACGGGTAGGATTTTGAATCTCAGCCATAATGTCTTGATGAGTCGTTTCAATTTCGGCGATTTGCGCCTTCAAAGCATAAGATGTCTTTACCAAATTCTGCAACATTTCTTTTTTATCATCTGAAATATTGGGAATTTTGCTCAAAATGGTAATAGCCTTTTCGGCTTTCTCCAAACTGTCAACATTTTGCTTTAATTGATTCTCCAAATCCTGGAGTTCTTGTTTCGTTTTGGGTTTCACGCCGACATCCAGCTCTGTAACTGTCCCTAGTCTGGAACCAACTGTTTTTGCGGATATTTCTTCGCCGGCACGGACTAAACCGCCTACTATCAATCCTTTTCCGCCTTCAACGATAATCTTGGAATCTGCACTAACCTGACAATGCATGATTGATTCTTTAATCGTTATACTGCTTTCACTATTTACAGTAACGTGTTCAATATATTTTGCTGAAAAATCACCCGTGCATGAAATCTCCGCCTTATCCATTCCGGAAACCCCACCTTGAATCAACAGGTTTCCTCCTGCCTTGACATCAGCCGTATCCACATTACCGTATATCGTCACATCGCCTTCGGCCTCAACCTTGAAACCACTTTCTACATTACCCCGGATCACTAAATTACCCGAAAAATTTACATTTCCACTATCATAATTGACATCGCCTTTTAATTCATAAATAGGCAGAACGGCAACTTTACCGCCTACAATTGTCGGTTCGCCGCCCCCCGTGGCAATAATTTTAGTGTCCTTATCGATCCAGTTCACATTTTTCCCAAGTTTAACTACTTTATCTTTACCCGAAACTGGGGCTAATTCATGTCCGCGCACATCTGAACCAGATTCACCCTGAGTCGCCAAAATCTTTTCAGCGATAACTTGCCCCGAGGTAACATTTTGTACGGTCTGGATCTGCCGAAAATCAACTTTCCCGGTATCATCTTCAATACAAGCTTTCCGAAAAACTCCGGTTTCAAAAAAATAATTGATTTCCGCATCTTTTCCTACCACAGGAGCTTTTCCTCTAGCAATAATAGCTCCACCAGTACTATGTTGGTTAACCGCATGTTCAACTGCACTGGTATTAATCCCAAAAGTAATGCCTTCAGCACGAATTGCTTCCATTGCTTCCTCGATGGTTGGCCAATTCCCGGCTCCCATTGGCGGATCGATCAATAAAGTTGCTTCCATATTATTCGTAGAAACTTGAATCCGGCAACGTCCATTACGATCTGTTATAGGGGCGGTACTCTTTTCATCAGGCATTTTTTACACCTCCTCTATCGATTTCCGCCATCGGTTCAGGCGGCCACGGAGTCTAAATATCGCTTTGGTATGTATCTGGGAAACTCTGGATTCCGATATTTCCATAATTTCTCCTATTTCCTTCAATGTTAAGCCTTCATAATAATATAAGGCAATAACCATTCGCTCCCGTTCTGGTAAACAATCAATGGCCGTTGCGAGAGTAGTTTTAATCTCTTCCATCTCTACCTGATGGAGCGGGTCTTCACTATCATTGTTCCGAACCAAATCTAAAACGCGTACCGTATCATCATCGTTTGAATGAACCAACCATAATTCATCTAAAGAACTTAATGTGGTACAACTTACCTCGGAAAGAAGTTGATAGAACTCATGAATACTAATACCCATCGCTTCACTAATCTCTTGATCAGTCGCCGAACGACCCAAGCGATTTTCAAGATCGGCACAAATTCTTTCCAATTCCCGTGATTTTTGTCTTACGGAACGAGGCACCCAATCATTACTCCGTAACCCATCTAATATAGCGCCTCGGATTCTCGCTATCGCATAAGTTTCAAATTTGATACCCCTCATGGGATCAAATTTCTCAATTGCATCCATCAATCCAAAGATGCCGAAACTCACCAAATCATCGAACTCGACATTTGATGGCAAACCGATCGCTACACGCCCCGCAACATATTTAACTAGTGGAGCATATCTTAAAATAATTGCTTCTCTCGATGCAGGAGACTTTGACGATAAATAATTTTGCCATAATATCTCCTCGCCCTGAGCCGTTTTGTCGACCGACATCTCAACCCTCCTACTGCGTTAAAATACGCTCCATCCCTTTGGTTTAGCTTTCCATCCTTGAATGTAAAAAATCAAGTGAAACCGACAAGCTGTTTCTATAAAATGAAGGTTGAACTCATTGATTTTATTTCAATGACTCCGGTATTCAAATCCAAAGTAACACTTTTTCCAGCATGACCCCCGGTGCTTTTTGCTGATAGCACTAAATTCAATCTTCGACAAATCTCTTCGACAGCGATAATATTGCGTTCCCCCACCCCCAAATGAACATTTTGACCGCTGGCAGAAAACATCTCGGCGCCTCCCACAATCCTGACGATAATCTGTTCCTTGATTGCGCCTTGGCTTTCCAATTGCTCTATTAATAACGGGATAGCTGTATCTGCAAATTTGGCTTGATTAATGGTGCCGATTCCTAATGAACTATCCGGCAACATAATATGAGCAATACCACCTACTTTTAAGGTAGTATTATAAGCGCAAACCCCAATACAAGAACCCAGACCTAACGTAATAATTTTGGCTGGAGCTTTACCGACTTTTAGCTCAGCCATCCCAACCCGAATCCATTCTGTCATGCCGATCCGACTCCGAGAGCACCTAAAATAATTTCTAACGAACCCGGATCTGGGATTAAGAAAAAGTGTCCATTAATTTGTCGATTCGTTAAACTAAATTGTGTCTCTATCAATAAGGCATAATCTCCAATCATTCCCAAATCAATTAATGCCGTATTGATAATTGCGCCTACCATATCATAGCAAAAAAATGGAACTGATGAAATTTGCTGCAATCCCGTTAATCTCGTTAACGCATGTAAATAAGCACCAGTCATAATATTACCAATTTCTTTAAGCCCGGATTGCTCATAATCTTGGAATTCCTCAGTTGTTCCAATAGGTCGGCGGGCAATCATATCAACTAAGGTTTTTGCCTCGGGAACTGAAAACAAAAAAACGATTTTGCCCGGTGAGTCTCCAAAAACGCGCATATAAATAGCCACGGCTTCATCTTCGGCGGAGCCGAAGATTTCACTAACATCTCCAAAAGGCAAAATCGAAACATTCGGTACGGTCATCTCAATTTTTTCAGATAACAATTGAGATAGTGCTGTGGCTGCATGTCCAGCGCCAATATTACCGATTTCTTTCAATATATCAAAATGTATCTGATTGAGGTCCGTCATCATAAACATAATTAGCCCTCCGGCTCATCCTGTAACTCGCTAAGCTGCTTAACCTCTTCTGCAGATAAGGCACGTTCCAAATCCAAAAGGATAATTAATCGTTCTCCGATTTTTACAACTCCACTCAAAAAATAGGCATCCACACCCTTAGTTATCGAAGGAGCTAATTCAATTGAAGATACTGGTACACGTAAGACTTCCATAACCTGATCGACCATCATCCCAATTTGATTTTCACTGACTTCAACAATAACAATTCTTGATTCATGGCCGATAGCATGGACAACCAATCCAAAGCGTTTCCTTAAATCAACAATCGGCACAATTTCCCCTCGAAGATTGATAACCCCTTCAACAAATTCAGGAGATTTGGGAACTCTGGTCACACCTTGTCCCAATCGCTCTATTTCACGAACTTGTAAAATATCAACCCCGAATTCTTCGTCACCGAGCTTAAAGATTACAAGTTGACGCGTTTCCTCGTGTACCTCGGTCTTTGTTTTCATGCCTGCTCCTCCTTTTCCAAAGCCTTGTATGATTAACTACATCAGTAGTTTATCGTAACAAGGTTAAGCGACTGCTCGCATATCTAAAATCAAAGCAACTTTTCCATCTCCCAAGATAGTTGCTCCGGCTATACCTTTAATGGAACCAAGATAGCCACCCAATGATTTTATAACCACATCTTGCTGTCGCAATAAAGAATCGACTACGCAACCAATTAAGCGATCGCCGGTACGAATGATAACTACATCTAAATCATCCAATTGTTCATTGATTGCATCTGGAGTTTCTAAAACGTCTTGCATCCGGATAAGTGGAATTACTTCACCCCGTAGCATTAGGACTTCCTGTTTATTAATCCGTTTAATTTCACTTGGCTTTAAACTAACGATCTGTTCAACGTAGCCTGAAGGAATTGCATAAATTTCTTTTCCAAGTTGAATCATTAACGTTTGAATAATGGCTAAAGTTAACGGTAAGCGAATCGTAATGAGGGAACCTTCCCCGAAAACAGAATCAATGCTTACAAATCCGCCCAAAGAATCTACTTTTGATTTAACGACATCCATTCCCACACCCCGGCCGGAAACGTTAGTCACCTTGTCTGCAGTTGAAAAACCGGGTAAAAATGTAACCTCCAAAATATCTTGATCATCCATTTCGTTCAAGGCTTCAGGTGATAAAAGACCCGCTTTTAAAGCTTTTTCCTTCACCTTTTTAATATCAAAACCTTTGCCGTCATCTTGAATTGTTATAATTACGCTATTTCCTTCTTGGTAAGCGTTTAAGACAATTTTCCCTTTAGCCGGCTTATTCTTCTGTTCGCGCTCAGCAATAGTTTCTATACCATGATCGACAGCATTTCGAATAATGTGAACTAAAGGATCACCAATTTCATCAATAACGGTACGGTCCAATTCAGTTTCCGCGCCATGAATTTCAAGTTCAATATCTTTTCCAAGTTCGCGTGATAAATCTCTCACCAATCGAGGAAAACGGGAAAATACAGTATCAATTGGAACCATCCGGGCCCGCATCACACTATCTCTTAAATCCAATGTCAGACGCCCTACCTGCTCCACAACCTCGTTAAGATCTCTGGAACCGATAGTCGTACCAAGATCTTCCAATCTCGAACGGCTAATAACCAGTTCCGCAACAAGATTCATCAAGTCATCAAGTTTCTTAATTTCTACCCGAACAGTTTGTTGAGGACTAATTTTTCCTTTATCATGTTCCACTACATCCAAAACCCGTTTTTCAATCAACAATTGATCGAGTTTGGGTTCTTCTGCGGTAACTTTATCCACATCCATGATATTGGTAATGGCTTTGATAAAATCATCAACCGAACTCATTGATACAACACCAATAATAAACTGCAGTTCAAAGTGCTCATCTTCAAGGTCTTTTACAGTTGGGATACTGCGGATGATTGTTCCTAATCTTTCAATCTCGCGAAGTACCATGAAAACGCGGGCACCTTTTAATAAACAATTTTCTACTAAAGTAATATGCAAATGATAAAATTTTGATCCACCAGCAACTGCCGTCTGGATTTGTTCTTTTTCAGACTCCGAGTAACGCAGCTGCAAATTTTGACGTCGTTCTCCTTGCGATGGAGCAACCACAATATCTCCGGCAACGAAATGACGTAAACCTTGTACAGCCCCGGTAATTTCAATATCCTCTTCGATTCCTTCACCAATTTTGTTCGACAAAATCTCCAATAAATCCACCGACTCAAACAGTGCATTAGTTATCTCCGAATTTAAGGATATTTCTTTCGAACGGAGTTTACTTAATACGTCTTCCATGGCATGAGTAAGATTGCTCATTTTATTAAAGCCCATGGTTGCAGAAGCGCCTTTTAATGTATGAGCTGCACGAAAAATCTTATCTAAAATGGCAGAATTATCAGGATCATGCTCCAGCTCTAGTAATGACTGGTTTAAAATTTGAAGGTGTTCTTGGCTTTCATCGATAAATACACTTAAATATTGGGAAACTTCCATAATCCTTCCCCCTCAAGGGTTAAATTAGACCTTTTACCCGCAATTCCTGCTGCTTATAAATAAATTTCAAAATCTTCTTTTTCTTGTTATCAGACATATTTAAAAATCGCAAACTAACCCAAAAATGATTCTGGGAACCGGGTTCTGGATGAGCCGAGCGGCCTACCCGGACTACATCGGCAAATGACATAATTTCTTCGTTATCAGGAAGTATAACTGAAAGTTTTAATTTTGTATGTAATGGATATTCTTCAGGGACTTCAATCTGGATACCCCCGGCACTAATATCGACTGCATACGTACTATAAGAAGCTACCGGAATACCTTCTCTATAAAAATAGAGTAATTCAATAGGTATACGAATCGCCAAACGAACATCGGAACGTTCTCTGCGGTCGATATTGTCAGGAATTGTAACCGTGAAATGAGCCGCCTCACTTTCCACAATATCAACAACTCTGCCGCTGAATACATACCGAGCCTCTTCCTTACAAACATGAATAATTACCATCAATCCAAGTTTTAGAGGAATTATACTTCCGGCCAATCGAGGAGCTTCCAATTCAAGCTTAGTATCTAGAGCATGAACAATATGACTAGGATATTCTCCACGAAAATATCCCTCCAAAATTTCAATTTCTACATAATCCCCAATTTGAAAACTCATTTCAATTTACCTCGTTATCGGAATTTCTCAACAAGTCGGTCGAAAAAGCTTGTAGTATGCGGAGCAAATTCCATACCGTTGTTTAACAAATTTAATGCTATTTGGCTCATGGATTGACCAGCCATTGAACGTGGATGACTTATAAGAAATGGTTGTTGTTCTTTAACAGCTCTCGGGATAATCGGATCATAAGGTATGTACCCCAAGGGGAAGAGATCCACTCCCAGAAAACGTTTTGAAACTGTCGCTAATCTATCAACAACCTGCGTGCCCTCACTTTCGTTTTTTACCATATTTACGACCAACCAAATGAGGGTCGTCGGATCGGTACTGGCTACAACTTTAATAATTCCATATGCATCCGTGATCGCCGTCGGCTCAGGTGTGGTAACAATAATAACTTCTCTTGCGGCAAGCACAAATTGTAAAACATTTTTGGATAAACCAGCCCCCGTATCTATTATCATTATATCGGTATATTTCTCAATTTCATTTAGCTCTTGTAAGCATTGTTCTAAACTTTTTTCGCTCAAATTAGCAAGTTTATATACTCCGGAGCCACTAGCAATAACTCGGAGCCCAGAAGGTCCATTAACCATAACATCGGTAATTTTTTTTTCACCCAAAATTACATGTCCCAGGTTATAAGGGGGAAGTATTCCTAAAATTACGTCGACATTGGCAAGCCCTAAATCTGCATCAACCAGTAAAGGTCGAGTCCCTAGCTTTGCCAAAGCAATCCCCAAATTAACCGAAAAATTAGTTTTGCCGACACCACCTTTACCGCTGGTTACGGCAATAACACGTGTTTGGTTTGGTGTGTTTTTATTACTTCGGACAATTTCCCGTAATCGTTCAGCTTGGTCCGCCATAGCCACCTCTTCTAAAATCAATAAAATACAATTTGATTTGATATGTACCGAGTGAATTACATTAATTGGGAAAGTAATTTATCAGATTTGGCAATTTCAATATCATCCGGGACATTTTGGCCGGTGGTTAAATACGAAATCGGCCTGCGAATCTTCCAAGCCAAACTAACTATCGGGCCATAACTATCTGTTTCATCAAGTTTGGTAAAAATCAAATGGGTATAAGCAATTTGAGAAAAATTTTCTGCAATACTAATCATATCTTGATACCTTGTAGTCGCACTGATTGCCAAAAGAATTAAGCCAATCTTGGAGTGAGATAGAAATCTTTTTAATTCATCCATCATCGCTTGATTATGAGGACTACGCCCAGCAGTATCAATGAGAATCAAATCACAATCATGCAAGTTTTGAAATGATTGATTTAAATCAGCCGGCTTATAAACCACTTCCACTGGAAGATTAATAATATCACCATAGGTTTTCAAATGTTCAACCGCAGCGATACGGTAGGTATCGATTGTAATTAGGCCGACTTTCTTCCCCTCAAATAAGTTATAATTGGCCGCAAGCTTGGCAATGGTTGTAGTTTTTCCTACCCCCGTCGGCCCAATCAAGGCCATAATTTGTTGTTCTCCTTGATTATCCAGTTGAATCGGCTCTGAAAACATTAGTCGGGAAGAAAGAACCTGCCGACAATAGGCGGCCCAGCCACCTTCATTAGCCTCGTTACTCTCAAGAAGATAACTTGGAACTTGCAACAACAAATAATCAATGAGCTCACCTTCAAAACCAAGGTTTTGTAAATATTGACGGAAATTATCCAAAGTATTGCCGCTCCGGTCAACTCGTTCCAACCGTTCAGTGCGTTCAATGCGTTCAGAACGCTCCAGCCGTTCTGCTGAAATCAAATTGTTAGCATTCGGAGATTGAGCTTCGCCCGACGGTTGTTTAATGGCGACTTGGCGAATTAATTCCTTCATTTCAGCAATTTCTTCCCGTAACGACGTTAAAGTAGAATCGCTGGGCGGAACATTTTCCTGAAAATTCAGTGCTGGAGCAGTACTGGAATGGATTACAGCCGAAGTAGGCATCCTTGCTTGCATTGGAATGCCCGTTAAAGGTTGTCCATTCGTACTATAAGAATTCAAAGGTTGCTGCATTTGAGTCACAAATAGCGATGGCCCGGGTTGTGCTACAGCCTGTGTTGCCATTCCCAGCGGCGTTATTTCCTGAGTAAAGTTGCCACTAGCAATTGCCGGAACAACTTGTGATACCGAGTTTCCGTTAACAGCCGGTGCAACTGGCATAGTTGCACCGGCTGTTAAATTTTCTTGAACCGCATCGGCTTTTTTGGGACCATTATCAGCGATCTTTTCATCAACTGCAGCAATGACTTCAAAACGGCGCTGAGAAAATAATCCTAAAAAGCCCCCTTCTTTAAAGGGTTTAGTATGTAAAATAATAGCATTCCGTCCCAAATCATTTTTAACTCTGGTAATAGCTTCTTGAATGGAATCAGCAACATAACGTTTGACTCTCATTACTCAACACCCACCACTCCCACAGAATGAACTTCAGCATCCGGATTAATTTCATTATAAGAAAGCACCAATAATTTTGAAGAGAGGCGTTCGGTTAATTTACGAAATGTTAGCCGAACTGCGGGCGAGCATAGGATAACCGGTTGATAGCCCAAGGTCGTAACCTCCTTTACTAATTCCCCGATTTTATCATAAATTCTTTGAATCATGCGTGGATCTAATGCAATTCCAGCTTGATCAGTTGATTCATGTTGTACCTTCAATAATATCTGTTCAAGACCCGGATCAAGTGTGATGACCCGAATAATACCATCATCCGCTTGTACCATTTTTGTAATTTGACGGGCCAAAGCTTGTCTTGCATATTCGGTAAGAGCTTCCGGATCTTTCAAATTGGGTGAATAATCTGCCAAAGTCTCCAGAATCGTTACCAAATTTCGAATTGGAATACCTTCTTTTAATAAATTAACCAACACTTTTTGAATTTCACCAATGGACATTAAATTTGGAATTAATTCACCCACCACAACGCTGTATTCTTCTTTAATATTATTAATCAACGCCTGAACTTCCTGACGTCCAAGCAATTCATAGGCATGTTGCTTAATCACTTCGGTTAAATGCGTCGCCAACACCGATGGAGGATCAACTACGGTATAACCGGCAATTTCAGCCTCATCCCTTTGGCTTTCAGTGATCCAAAGTGCCGGTAATCCAAAAGCGGGTTCAGTGGTTGGTATACCCTCAATGGGCTGAGATACAATACCGGAATCCATGGCTAGATAATAATTGGGAATGATTTCTCCCTTGGAAATATCAACGCCTCTAATCTTAATAACATAGGCTGTAGGCTGTAATTGCATGTTATCCCTAATTCGAACCGGTGGAAGAACCATCCCAAGCTCCAAAGCAGTTTGTCGCCGAATCATGGTAACGCGGTCGAAAAGATCGCCGCCTTGATTGGGATCAACCAACGGAATCAGTCGATAGCCGATTTCGAGTTCCATAGGATCAATTTGCAATAAAGTATTGACGTTTTCGGGCTTCTTGGTATCCTCAGCTGCCTGTCCGCTTCCCGTTTCACCACCAACAGCCGCTTCGGGAATAGCTTTCATCTTATTTAATCCTTGAGACAATAAAGCTATTAATCCGGCTACGATAAAAAAGGGGATTTTCGGCATTCCCGGTATGAGCCCGAATATTGCAATAACAATGGCTACTATATTAAAAATTTTTGGATATGCAAGCAATTGTTTGGTTAAGTCGGTTCCCAAATTATCTTCAGCAGCGGACCGGGTAACTAAAATACCTGTTGCAGTCGATAAAAGCAAAGCCGGAATTAAAGTTACCAAGCCATCACCGATAGTTAATAAAGAATACGTTTGAATCGACTGTTGCCAAGAAAAACCCTTTTGGGTCGCCCCAATAACAAACCCACCGACTAGATTCACAACAATAATTAAAATGCCAGCGATAGCATCACCCTTCACAAACTTGCTGGCACCGTCCATAGCCCCATAAAAATCGGCTTCCCGTTCAACTTCCCGGCGTCTGGTTCTTGCTTCAGAATCATTAATAATACCGGCATTTAAATCAGCATCAATACTCATTTGTTTGCCTGGCATTGCATCCAAAGTAAATCTGGCGGCTACTTCGGCAACACGTTCCGAACCTTTGGTGATAACAACAAATTGAATAATCGTTAAAATGATGAACATAACAAATCCAACAATCGGATTATTCCTCGCCATTACGGTACCGAACGCATGAATCACCGAGCCCGCCTGTGCGTCAGACAGAATTAATCTTGAAGAAGAGACATTTAATGCCAGTCTAAAAAGAGTAGTGATTAACAGTAAGGTCGGAAAAACCGAAAATTCTAGGTTCTTCCGTATATTCATTGTTAATAAAACAACGATCAAACCGGTACAAATATTGACCGTTAAAAAAATATCCAATAAAATGGAGGGCAAAGGAATAATAAACATCACTAGAACTAAAATAATGATGACGACTACAGCCATTTCACCATTTTGCAAAAGCTTTTGAGACAAACTTGGAGATTGTATTTCAGCAGCCATTGGAATCCTTTCGATCCATCATTCCATCATTTCAAAGAATCCAGAACTGGAATTTCGTGTACTTAACATCATCTCTGGTTAAAATTACTATACTAAACTAAAGATTCTAGGAGTTATTCATAACTCCTTCTTTTCTATTTACAGTCTCTTGCTGATTCATAATGATTCAAATGAACCAGTTACGTTCATTTCACAGATTTCACCTAAAAGGCTTCGCACCAAATCGCTATGTAACCCGATATTGATGACTGATTCTCGCATTCCTTTACTTTCTCATGCCCGTTTCCGTTTAAGTCTATAAACAAAGGCCAGAACCTCCGCTACAGCTTGATATAGCTTATCAGGCACAGCTTCACCAATATCAACCGTCTTAAACAGTGATTGGGCAAGAGGCCGGTTTTCCACCAAAGCGACGCCATTTGAAATAGCCACTTCTTTTATCTTTTCGGCAATAAAGCCTTCTCCCTTCGCAACTATCATGGGGGCTGCCATGGTTGCCGGATCATACCGCAAAGCAATCGCTAAGTGAGTTGGGTTTGTAATGACTACATCGGCTTTCGGAACTTCTTGCATCATTCGCCGAGCTGCTATTTGATGCTGGCGTTGACGAATTTTATTTTTGATCAGGGGATTTCCTTCAGTTTGTTTATATTCATCACGGATTTCCTTTTTGGTCATCCGTAAGCTCTTGTTATATTGCCAACGTTGATAGAGATAATCCATTAGTGCCAAAACGAACAAGAATATGCAAATTTTTAATGATACTTGATAAAGAATAGTCCAAATAATTTTGGCAACATCAAATGCAGGTAGTTTAACCGCCTCTATTAAAAAATTAATTCGATCTTTAATTGTTGAATAGAGAAAATAAATTACGATGACTAATTTAAGAATCGATTTAACTAATTCGACTAAGCCTTGACTGCTGAACATTCGCTGGAAACCGCTGATAGGATTGAGACGGCTAAACTTGGGTTTCAAAGGTTCCAGGGTAAATAACGGGCCGACTTGTAATACGTTCACAATAATTCCGACAAGAGCTGCCCCCAGACCTAAGGGCAAAAATATCCGCAAAAAAAAGAGACAATGTCGAAACAAAATACTAGATAAATTAGCTTCTGTTAATTGCTTGGTCAGAGCATCGGGTCCCAAATTATTTTGGAGATAAACCAGTAATTCATTATAAAACCAACCGCCAAAGTAATTTAAAATCACTATCAACGCCAGTAATGCTATAACTGAATTTAACTCCGTGCTCTTTGCAACTTGACCTTTTTTACGGGCTTCGGATTTGCGCCTTGGAGTTGCTTCTTCAGTTTTATCAGGATCTTGGGCAAAAAATTGTAGATCAATATGTAAAAGCATAGTCAAGTTAGTAACTTGCCAAATATCAGAATTTTTTAAGTCACCGGGAATATCGATAGCCAAAAAATATTCTTTTGAAAAAGTCCTTTCCTTTCCCATTTGGCCAAACCCACTTCCTGTCCTGCAATACATTTTATATAACATATGATGTTGGTTTATGTGTGCATGTGATGAAGCATAAGCCGTAATATGTTAAAAGTATCTCCGGATTTTGCAAAAGCAACTTCAATTAAAAACACATAAATTGGAATAAATAAAATAAAGATCAATAAGCCCAAGGCAATCTTTATGGGATACCCCAATACAAATACATTAATTTGCGGTATTAATCTCGCGATCACCCCGAGAGCAATATCGACCAAAAAGATAGTGCCCATGATGGGTATGGCAATTTTAAACCCAAGATAAAACATATTGGCAAAGGCTTTTACAAAAAAGCCAACAATTTCTTTGTTCATAAATAACATACCCGGCTTAATGATTTCGAAACTTTGGATGAGAGACAAAATTAAAGTATGATGCCCGTTAATAGCCAAAAAGATTAACAAAGCCATAATGTTATTAAGCTGAGCCATCAGTGGTACTTCAGCACCGGTATTAGGATCCAAGATATTAATCATGCCAAAGCCCATGGAAGTATCCAAATAATAACCGGCAAGCTGTGCAGCAAATAAAGTAAGGTTAACTACAAATCCCATAATCAGGCCAATTAGTACTTCCTGAATCAAAGTGAATATAGACATCCAAAATCCAAATTTGGATAAATCGTAGTCACTGCCTATAAAAGGGGCAACAACAATTGATAATGTAAAAGAAAAGAGGAGCTTAACCGGTACGGGTATAAAACTACTTTGGAACACCGGTGCTGTAAATATTAAGCCAGAGCTTCTGGCAAAGCCCAATAAAATCTGAGTATATGTGAAACCAAAGAAATTTTCTAAGCTCAATTTTTAACTCCTACCATTTCATTGGACCTGAAAATGAAAAGTCAGGAACCCAATACAGAGAGAATTCAAGAGCCGGGAACCGAAAATCCAGAATCGAATCAATCATTTTCATAGATTATCGATCCCAAATTCCAAAGTTCTAGTTCTAGAGTCCTCACTCAAATATCCTGTATCTTCTCTCCTGACTTCTATTTAATAAAAGTATAATTATTTAAATTGGCAAGTACTTTTTGGAAAAAATAAAGTGTTGTATGTAGCATCCAAGGCCCAAAAATTACGATTGATACAAGAATGGCAACAATTTTAGGTACAAAGGCCAGTGTTTGTTCATGAATTTGAGTGGTAGCCTGAATGATACTGATCACTAATCCAACAACCATGCCAATTAGAAGCATTGGCGCCGAAACAATCAGAACTGTCCAAATTGCTTCACGGGCCACGGCGATTACAAATGTATCCGTCAAGGCTTTTCATACCACCTTTCTTCGTTATTTAAAGCTTAAAATTAAGGACCGGGCAATCAAATGCCATCCATCAACCATCACAAAAAGCAAAATTTTAAAAGGTAAGGAAATCATGATCGGAGGCAGCATCATCATACCCATCGACATGAGGGTACTGGCTACAATCATATCAATAACCAAAAAAGGAACAAAAATCATAAAGCCTATCTGAAAAGCAGTTCTTAATTCGCTAATCACAAAAGCCGGAATTAATACTTGGGTTGGAATATCCTGATAGCTTTTAGGTCGATCCATATGGGATGCCTGAATAAAAAGCATCAAATCCTTACTGCGGGTTTGTTTAAACATAAAAGTCCGGATGGGATCCATCGCTCTGGTGAAAGCTTGATCTTGTGTGATTTGATTCTTTAAAAACGGTTGTAACGCTTGGTTATTGACTTTGGTCCAAGTCGGAGACATAATGAAAAAAGTTAAAAATAGTGCTAAACCAACCATGACCTGGTTAGGAGGCATCTGGTTGGTCCCGATCGCTGTTCTCGTAAAAGAAAGCACTATAATAATTCGGACAAATGAAGTCGTCATAATTAAAATGGCCGGAGCTAACGATAAAACAGTAAGTAATATAAGTATTTGTAAGCTCTGGGCTATTTCAGTTGGACTATTGGATGGCTGAACTCCGATTTCAATTCGAGGAATCGGAAATGTAGCAGCAGCTCCCCAGACATTACCGGCCCCAATTAAAAATAATAAAACCACCAGAAGTGATATCCTGGCCGTTTTGTTTTTTAACAATCGCATTATTGATCTTTACCTCGCGTTCTCCAAGAACGTATCTTTGCTAAACCTTCTTGTAAGCGTTGTTTGGCATCCATATTATTAGGATCATTGACTCCTCTGGGGTTTAAGCTTTTCAAAATAGGCCCCATGATGCCAGAAAATTTATTGGGCGGTAAGGTTTGATACTTTTCAGCAGAACGCTCCAGTTCACTATAAAATTCAGGGTCATCAATTTCCTGGAGTAAATTAATTCCATGTTCTGAGCTGCCAACGAGGATAACTTTATGATTCACTAGCAATAGATAAAGATTCCGGTTAGGCCCTAAAAAAAGGCTTTCTGCCACCCTTAGATGTTTTGCTCCAGAAACCCCAAATTTACCAGCCAAAAATTTAGTACCCCAATAAGCCAAAACAACTATAACAATTAGTGAAAACAAAGCCCATATCCATTGCCCACTGCTAAATTCAGCTCCCGGATCTTCACTCGTTTTGGCTAAAGTTACCGCTGGTAGGAGAAAAATACTAACGGCACATAAAAGGAAGCAAAATCCATATACCCAGTTTGACTTCTTCAATATCTTTCGCTTCCTTCCGTATTATGCTAATACTTTACGAACTGCCTCCAAAACCCGTTCAGGCTGGAACGGTTTTACAACAAAGTCTTTGGCCCCGGCTTGAATCGCGTCAATAACCATCGCTTGTTGACCCATAGCGCTGCACATTATAATCATTGCTCCGGGATCAACTTTACGAATTTCTTTAACAGCAGAAATACCGTCCATATCTGGCATTGTAATGTCCATTGTCACCAAATCCGGCCGTAATTCCTTAAATTTCTCTACCGCTTTTGATCCATCTTCCGCCTCACCGATGACCTCGTAACCGCCCTTACGTAAAATATCCTTAATCATCATGCGCATAAAAGCAGCATCATCAACAACCAATACTTTGTTTCCCACCTGAATTCCTCCTTTAGGAATTATTGAAGTGTATTTACTCTTTCAATTGGACTGATAATATCAGTAACTTTGATGCCAAAGTTCTCATCAATAACAACAACTTCGCCTTTGGCGATAAGTTTACCATTGACATAAATGTCTACTGGATCGCCTGCCAGTTTGTCTAATTCCACTATCGAGCCCACACCAAGCTCCAAAATTTCTTTGATTCTCATCCTGGTATTACCGAGTTCAACAGTTACTTGCAGCGGTACATCCAAGATTAAGCCAATATTGTTTGTTTCCTTGCTCAACTTCGAGTTTCCTAACGGCGCAAATTGTGCTGGTTGTACCATAACTTGTGGTGGCACCTCCTGACCATAATTTATATTTCGGGATGCAGCAGCTAACGGCGGCATATTATAGGCGCCGGGCTCAACTGGTCGATTGACGTTAACGCCCTGATTATTAAGATATTCATTCCGAACCGGTTGTGAAATAGGCGAACCAGTGGGAATTGGCGGCGTTTGGCGTAAAGGAGACTGTGTCTGAAGTGGTATTTGTTGTTCCGCTTTCGGGCGCTGTTCCTGTTGGACAGAAGAAGATGTTTGAGCTGTTTGTGCAGCTTTAGGCACCGTAACCTCAGTCGCTTTAATCATCGAATCAGCCATTTCTACCCCGAAAGGATAAGAAACGACCAACATCATTTCACTATCAGTCAAATCCTGAATTTCCAGTTTAAAAGAAACCACCACAATTTTTTCATTCAAGCCCTGATCTTTAACAAGTGGGTCATCATCTTTAAAATTGATAACTTTGACTCGTGGTGGGTTAATTGCAACCCGTTTTGAAAAAAGTGTCGACAAAGATGTCGCTGCGGTCCCTGCCATTTGGTTTAAAGCTTCAGCTATAGCGCTTAGTTCCATATCTCCAAGCGATTCATTGGGGTTTCGGCCATCTCCACCCATCATCAAATCTGCAATAATAGCCGAATCTCTAACTTTCAATATTAATAAATTGGTACCCATCAAACCATTAATATATTCAACCTCAATAATAACATAAGGAATGGGATGCTGCTCTTTTAATTCCTGCTGAGTCGTAATAAAGACAGTAGGTGTATCAATCGTCACCCGTCGGTTTAAAATCTCCGACAAAGCTGTCGAAGCTGCTCCATAACTGATATTACCGATTTCACCAAGAGCATCCTTTTGCAACGGCGTTAATTGTTGAGTAGAAGCCGAATCCGAATCGTTTAATAAAGCATTAATTTCTTCCTGTGATAGGATTTGCCGACTCAAATTAATTCACCCCTCATGCAAAACTTTTGCCACTTGGACAGCCATACGGTTATCGGATACTCCAGGTGATGCCTTAAACTTGATTTGGTTGCCAACTCGAATATCAAGTAAAGCTTTAACTGACTGATCCAGCTGAATCACATCGCCAACTGCAAGCGTAAGTAATTCTCCCACGCTAATGGTCGCCTGTCCCAATTCAGCCGATACCTGAATGGCCGCTTGTGCCAGACGTTGTTGTATTGCCAAAAAGCTTTGGTTATTGGAAGTCTTATTGGATGATCGGGTAAACCAAACCTGGGCATTTAAGCGATCCAAAATCGGTTCCAATACAGCGAGCGGAAGACAAGCATTCATCAGGCCAAATGCTTCTGCGATTCGTACTTCCAAAGTAACCAGAACAATCATATCAGTTGGCGGAATAATTTGCGTAAAAAGCGGATTTAATTCAATGCTTTCAAAACCGGGATTTAATTCCGCCACAACTTGCCAAGCTTCTTTAATATTTGGCAAAATTTTCGCCACAACTCTTTTGATTACAGTTTGTTCAATATCAGTCAATTCACGAATTTTCTCTAATGAATAGCCATATCCGCCCAGTAAACGATCAACAATTGCGAAGGCCAGTTGAGGAGAAATCTCTATTAACATATTGCCCTCAAGTGGTTTCAGCGAAATAATATTCATTACAGTTGGATTATGTAATGATTTGGTAAATTCTTCATAAGTCAACTGATCAATTGATACAACTTGAGCCCGGACCATGCTTCGCAAATAAGTAGATAACGAAGTAGTCAGTAAACGAGCAAAATTTTCATGAAGCATTACCAAGGTTCTGATCTGGTCTTTTGACAACTTGTTCGGCCGACGAAAATCGTAAGGCTTAATCTTTTTCTTCTTTTCGTCGCTGATAACTTCTTCAACCTTAATGCTTCCTGAAGAGAGTGCTTCTAATAGCGAGTCTATTTCAGCCTGAGACAGGACATCAGCCATTATAAAGACACCTCCCTAATTGACCAAAAAATCTTCAAAATATAAATTTTTAACCTTTCCTGTAATGAGATAGTGATTAATACTATCTATAACTTCGCTGCGAATTTCGTCTTTCCCTTCTTTTTCATCAATTTTATCTATAGTTTTCGTTCGCAAAATCGAAATTATTAAATCACGTATCTGCGGAAGCCTTTTGGTTACCTCTTCTTTAGCCTTATCGTTATCAAGTTCCAAAGTCACGTTAACTTTAAGGTAGCGTTCAACCCCATCGTCAGATGGGATATTCACGATAATCTCATTACCAAGAGGTATTAAAGGACCTACTTCTTCAGCTGCGCTGGGATTAACTTCAGCTACTTTTTGCACAGCCACCGAATTATTCGCAGTACTTTTAAATGTAAAAATTAAAAAAGCTCCGGCAACGATAACCGTGATTAATAATACAAACATGCCTAAAATAATATAAGTTGTCATTTTATTGACATTTACATTTGCCGGTGCATTATTGTTATTATTAGCCTTGCTGCCGGCAGCAGGCGGATTGGTATTAGGTGCATCTGCCATTTGATTTTCCCTCCTGGATCAGCTAATATCCTTATATAATCATACTATTTATCGATAATTATATCAATATTTCTTTTACGTTTGATTCAGTAAAACCGGATAAAAAAACAAAAAATGAAATATCTAAAATTTATTCGCAATCAATTTTTAATTCGTAAATAATGTATCGGTCATTTTTATTTATACTTTATCTTTGTCATCACATTCCGTAAAATTATTTCCTCCGATCAACCGACGATATTTAATAATTTGCTCAATAATGTCTGAAACCGGAGTTTTAACAATGAATTTCCGACCTGTGGTTAAAGATATTGTAGTATCAGGAGTCGCCTCGATAACTTCAATCAAGTGAGGGTTGATTAAGAACTCTTCTCCATTTAAACGTTGCACAGTAATCATAGTATCCCTCCTTAATCAGAGAATTCTTATCGAACCATCCCTGTAACAAGATAGTTTTCATAGGGTTTACTCTACTTTATTAGCGATTACTCTAAGTTTAGAGGCCTAAAATTCACTCTATATAAATATAGCACGGGATAGATAAATCCTTAAAAACTTATCAACCGGGTAGTGGGTCTAATCCCATTACCCGGTATGCTCTAAATAAATTACTGATTTATCGTTTTAAATCAACCAAGGTCTGCAACATTTCATCCGATGTGCTAATAATCTTAGAGTTAGCCTGGAATCCACGTTCGGTGATAATCATTTCAGTGAATTCTTGAGACAGGTCAACGTTGGACATTTCCTGACTACCGGCTGCGATGGTGCCGCGGCTGCCTACTCCGGCTTGGCCAACTTCTGCTGCGCCTGAGTTACTGGATTCTTTAAACATTGTATCACCCTCACGCATCAGCCCACCGGGATTTGTAAATGTTGCAACTGCCACTTGCGCCAAATCTTGATTCATTCCATTAGAAAACACTCCGACCACTCTGCCAGTCGAATCAATATTATAACCTGTTAAAATGCCCAACGGATAACCATCTTGAATCGGCCCTTCAAAGGTTGAAAGCGGCCAACCGTTGTCATCGTTCGTAACATCTGAAGTGAATCCTTGGGTTGCTTTGGAGAAATCCGGTGTAATATTGACCGGATCAGCTCCTACCGGTGTGAATACCAAGGGACCTCCGGGTGAATTGGTTACATACCCGGTTTTCGTATCAAATGTCAAAGTTCCAATACCATTGGTAACCGGAAGCCCACTATCTTCGGTGGTTTTCCAACCCCATTGATTAGTACCGGTTCGATGTACCTTTGTCGTTATTGTATGCGGTACCCCCAGGGAATCATAAACCTTGGTGGAAGTAACCGTTTCCGGCGGAGCCACAAAGGACGCCAGGACTGGTTTTGCCGGTACCTGTCGGAAAATGGCGTTTCCTGTTGCATCCCCATTTATTGGAGGAGTGATATCAACCTCCAGCCCATTCGTTGATTGAATCACGATTTTTTTACCAAGCGAATTGGTAACCTTAGTGCCATCCCAATCAAATTGACCGGTTGCTCCCGATATTAATTTACCGTTGGTAAGCGGTTCTTTAACGGTATAAGTATAGGTTGTACCCGATGCCCCATCAGGACCAGTAATTTCAACGGGGACGCTTACTGTAATTGGTGGAACCGAAGCATCGGTAAATGTCAGCGTTTTATTTCCAGCGCCAATCCCCCCCCAATCAGCAACAATTGGAGCATTTTCAACCACATTGAAAGCAGGAGCTCCGCCGTCGGCGGGCGGTTGAATATGAATTGTATTACCCGCATTGGATTGAAGAATGGTTGATCCTTCACTTACATTAGTAACCCCGGTACCGGCAGTCCAATCAAAAGTGCCAATACTTCCGGATGTAACGGTGCCGCCATCGGCCATTACAGCCCATTTATAACTATTTCCCCCAGTGCTGGAAACAGTATAGGTTAAAGTGACATTATTGCCATCTTGATCCAAAACGTTCATCGGACCATAGGTTCCGGCTCCTTTAAAACCGGTTAACGGCAAAGTTTGTGATTCCCCAACCGGATTGACATTGAAAAAGCCGCCATTCGTTTGGTTGGCTTGAGGTAATTGAACCACAATCGGGCTGCCTCCAGTAGGAGTTACAGTCAAACGGCCACCCGGAGAAACGGATTTAACAACCCCGAATTGATCCAAAGAAATCGTTCCGGTTGCCGAACCCGATGTAATATCTCCCATGCCATTTGCCGGCAGAACGGAATAATTATAAGTATTGAATGCATCTTTCACCGGAGTCAATTCGACAGTAAGGGTGATTGGTTTTTGATTGGCATCTGTCAAAGAAATACTAGTCCCATAACTAAGCTTGCCATTGCTATAAGCATTTAAATTATCTTGATATTCAATTTTGCTTGTGGCAATTGGAGCGATAGTTTTACCCATCGGTAATTGTATAGCGCCAGAGGTTGTATTGGCATCAACATTTCCCTTAATATCTGCCGTCCAGCCTTGCACTTTGAGTCCATTACCTTCATTAACCAAATTACCGGTCGCATCCACATCAAAATTTCCCGCTCTAGTGTAATATTGGTTGTTACCCTGCCCAAGGACAAAGAAACCATTTCCCTGAATCGCCATATCAGTAATTTTCCCGGTATTCTGAAGATTACCTTGACTTTGTTTAACACTAATACTCGCTACACTAACTCCTAAACCAACTTGTTTAGGGTTGGTGCCGCCCCGATTATTATTGGGAGCTGAAGCACCTTGAATCGTTTGATTGAGGATGTCCTCAAAATTAACAACACTTGATTTAAAACCAACGGTATTCACGTTGGCGATATTATTACCGATTGTATCCATGGCAGTCTGGAAATTTTTCATGCCAGAAACGCCGGAGTACATCGAACGCATCATAATGAATCGACCTCCTCGTTATTTTTTTGTAACGCCCTTCATTTTCAATTTGCCCACATCCATCATTCAGCGGGCAGAAGGCTTTCCCCATCAGAGGTCCAGCCTTATTGCTTCTTAACGATTACTGCACTATCGATATTGGTAAATACATTTTCTTTAAGATTATTGCTATCGACTGCTGTAATCACTGTGCGGTTTTTGACGCTAACTACTAATGCCAACTGGTCCATTAATATCAGAGATTCTTTAGCTCCTTTGGCTTCCACCTTATTAACGGCATCCTTCAGCAAAGCCATATCTTCATTGTCCAGGGAAATTTGACGACTTTCCAAACGTTTTAAGGCATGAGCAGAAAATTTGACATTCGTCTGCTGTTCCAGCTGTTGTTGAAACAATTGATCGAAACTCGGACCCTCTGCTGTCTTGGATACTGATTGACTTGTGTTGGATACTGAAGGTCCAATTGGGATCGGTCGCATAACAACTTTTTCGTTCATAGTTTCCCCGTATCCGCCGCGACGTTCCAGATATCTTTCATACCGATCGCTTGGCCGTCTGAAGTCTGGAGTTCAATTTGAGTGCGACCTTTTTCATCCGTATTTGTTTTTTCGTTGATGACTTGAACCTCTTTCCCATGGCCGGGACCATTGGGATTTTTTAGATAAATATTTTTGCCAACCAAATTCCGGGCTTCTTGAAGCATTCCTTCGGGACCCATCAAAGTATTTACTTCAGAATCCTTAATCTGTCTGCCACTATCAAGGGTTAAATAAATATCATCCCCTTTAGGCTGAACACCCACAACCCGACCGAATACCAATTCCTGGCCGTTGCTGCCATTGGAAATATCAGCTTTTACATCGTTTCCGATGGACATCATTGCCTGTTGAAGAGAGTTGGTTTTGCTTACATTCTGCATTTGTTCCAAACTGGAAAATTGGGCCATTTGAGAAATAAACTGAGTATCTTCCATTGGTTTGGTTGGATCCTGGTTCTGCAATTGGGCAACTAAGATCTTTAAAAAATCATCTTTCCCCAATGGATGATTACCCGTTTTATGAATATTAGATGAAGCAGTCGTCTCCGTTACACCTGCAATAGACAAGGTTTTCAACTCCTTTCTGTTTAAAATTTAAGCAATCAGATCGATAGCTGTCTCCCCCCGGGAGCGTCTGGATTGTTCTTGATGATCAGCTGAATTACGAGTTATTTCTTGATTTACAGTCGCCGGATTGCTATGTTGCCCGTTAAATCCCCCGGAATTATGGGATGAATTTTGAAAACTTCCTTCGTTTTGTTGCTGACCTACCGAAACCATTAATTGATCCACTTGGATACCATTATCTTGAAGATTGCGACGTAACTGATTCAAATTGGTCTCAATAATTTCCTTGACTTGTTGGGATTCGGCCACAAACTTCGCAGTTACCAACTGATTTTCAACGGAAATTTTCAGATGCAATTTTCCCAAATGATCCGGCTTTAAATTTACTTCCATCTCGCCATTTCCATGATTTAAAGATACCTTAGCCTTTTCAACTATCTGGGCAAATAAATCATCCTTCTTGATAGGTTCAGAGGTCCCTATATTTGCAGTCGCCATAACGGACGTATCCGATGGATGAGGCTGCTCGACCGAAAGGGCCATGGCAGGATCATTACGACTTTTATCCGTTTGATTGCTCACGGATAATTGGGTTTGGATGACGGGTAAATTTAAAGTTTGTCCCTTACCATTAGCTGCCGAAGCCTGACTAACGGGCACAGAATTATTAAGTTGGGTTCCTTTATCGGCCATAGCTGATTGGGATGTTTCTGAATCCAACTTTAGAGGCGCTGCTCCATTAGTGTCTTTCAAAACTACATTGGCCGGATTGAAAGTAGTATCGGCTTTTGAGCCCGTCAAAGGCGTTTGGATTGCAACTAATTTATCACTCGTTCCCTCAGTTGTTTTAGAATTAGCAGTTTCTGTCGATTTATCCTGAATCTCAGTGGAAGATGTGTTTTGAACGGTTGCGTTTATCTCACTTCCAACTAGTAATTGTTGATTCACAGGGCTTTGGGTGGAAACCGCTGCAACCGTTCCAGAATTGGGAACTCCTGAAATTTGTGATGTCAAAGAACTGGCATTCAAAATTTCTTTCTCTTGGAAGCCTTTGCTTTGCATAAGCGACAGCTCAGGCGCATTACCTAAAGCTAAAGTTGATACTTTCGTATCATCAGCATTCATTAATTGCTTAAGGAAAGTTACCCCTCCAGTGATATCATGGATAGGATCTTCTGGACTCGTTTCTCCTTTATTACCTGAAGCATTTCCCACTGTTGCAATATTCGTAGTGGCATTAGAAGAAACAGGTGTCTGCACATCCAAAGCTATAGATGCATCCGTCCTTACTTGGTTCCCGGTACCATCCGTGCTGTCATGTTGAGCAACTTGGGTTGTCGCTGGCGGCTGGGTATTAATTGCCGGCACCAAAGAAATAAGTGCGTTGGTATCCCCATCTAGGCCATTTTGTTTTGTTTTGGAGGGTGCTGTTTTGTCCTCAGATTCGGAATCTTTTCCGGAAGTGTCTTCCAGCGATGCCTGTTTTTGATCGGCTGGTTGATCCGTCGAAATGGAGTCCGATTGTTGACTGCTTGAATGTTTAGCTGGTTGTGGTTGTGACTGTGCTTGACTCAATGGCTTTCTATCCTGCAATGAACCGACTTTATTGTCTGAATCAGAAGGATTTTCCTGCTTAAGAGGATAAATTTTATTTTTGGCATCCTTTGGATGGGCTTTTACGGCTTTGGTTAAAACTTTTTTAAAATCAGAATTCTGGCCGCTCTGAAAATTACTTGGTCCTGAAATAGACAATTTATCAGATGCTTGAACATTAGGACCTGCACCCGAAGGGGATAAAATTAAATTTGGCATTTTTTCACCTCCTTTACTATGATTTATATATCGGTAGAAAGGAGGAAATAAATTAGATATTTCGATACTTATTTAAGCGGTCCTGGGTTAATCGGGCCAAATAGTCTTCGGGCAAATTCTCCATGATTTTTGTCACTTGATAAGGCCGCAATTGATCAAAAATCTGAAATACAGTTTCTTCCGGTAATTTTTGAATGACTAAAGCTGCTTGTTTCGGTTTCATCGTACCAACCCGGGTTAGATAATCCTTTAACTTTTGATCGGAAGTCGGCGGGGAAAATTTTCCCGGCATCGGAGGATTCACAATATAGGGCGTCGGAGTATATTTAGCAGCAGCCGTTACCGGATGCTCATTTTGCCATTTGTTTTTATCATTTGCGAGTTGATTGCGGTCCGCTTCCAATTGATCCTGGGCATCTTTTACCTTTTGTTCCCGACTGCGTAATTCATTTTCTCTCTCGGCAAGCATCTCACCGCGCTTTTTACCTAATTCATAACCTTTTGGTAAATCTTGAAGCCCCGGATATAAACTAGCTGCTTGAAGAATAAGTTCCTTGGTATCAACGATTCCAAACTGATTTAAGCCCCATATGATAAAAAAAGCCAGTGCTATAACAAAAATTCCTTTTAAAACCCCTGAAAGCTGGCTCATAACTGCGAGTCCTCCTTATTCTCACTATTGCGAGTAAAACGCCCGGTTCCCAATTCATCCAAAAATTGAATTTCCCGATTTAATTCTTCAGCTTTATAAGCCACTAAAGCCTTTTCTTTTAATTTTTCAACTGTCTTTTTTTCCTTACTCGCTTCCAATAATTGCTCTCTAGTTTGTACCACTTTATTTTCACAGAACTTTAAAGATTGATTCGCTAATTCCACTTGTTTATTCTGCCAAATCAAAAATTTATGATAGTTGGTAGCCTGAAAAAGATCCAACTTTTGCTGACAACTTTGGCGATAGGTTTGAATGGTATCTTGCACTGCATTTTGACGTTGCAGTAGTTCATTTTTGGCTTGTTGACGCTTGACCTCGGCCATTTGTAATGCCCGTTTTCGGAGATCCTCAACCCGGGTTTTCACTTTTAATACAGTTTCTAATTTAAACTTAAACCTGGCCATAATTAGCTGCCGCCTCCCATCATGGCTCCTAATTTGGCTATGGTCTCGTTATAAGGGGCCATATCATACACTCCCTGACAAAGGAAGTCATTAATAGGTCCAATCATACGAATCGCAGCGTCAATTTGTTGATTGCTACCGGAAACATAAGCACCAATATTAATTAAATCTTCATTGTTTTGATAAGTCGCCATTAAACTGCGTAATTTTCCGGCCGCACTTTGATGTTCTGGAGTAATTAGCTCAGTCATCAAACGGCTGACACTGGCTAGCACATCAATTGCCGGATAATGGTTCAAATGCGCCAAATCCCGTGAAAGCACAATATGGCCGTCTAAAATACCGCGTACAGCATCCGCTATCGGTTCATTCATATCATCGCCCTCTACAAGAACAGTATATAATCCGGTAATACTGCCATTTTCTGCAGTGCCGGACCGTTCCAAAAGTTTAGGCAATAAAGCGAAAACCGAAGGAGTATATCCCCGGGTTGTCGGAGGCTCCCCAACCGCTAAACCTACTTCGCGCTGAGCAATTGCAAAACGGGTGACCGAGTCCATCATCAGCATTACATCTTTGCCTTGATCCCGAAAATATTCAGCTACAGCAGTAGCAACCATCGCGCCCTTGATCCGAACTAATGCTGGCTGATCCGAGGTAGCAACTACAACAACTGAACGGGCCAACCCTTTCTCTCCCAAGTCGCGTTCTAAAAAATCCCGCACTTCGCGGCCCCGTTCGCCGATTAATCCGATAACATTGATGTCCGCTTCAGTATTTCGGGCAATCATACCCAGCAGAGTGCTTTTACCCACACCACTACCGGCAAAGATACCAACCCTTTGACCACGGCCGCAGGTTAGTAATCCATCAACCACACGAATTCCCATTGATAATGGAACTGTAATCCTCTTACGCGTTAAAGGATTGGGGGGCGAAGCATTCAGAGGATAATAACGACCCGTAAATAGCGGGCCTTTCCCATCCATGGGCTGGCCGAGTCCATTTAAAACTCTTCCCAACAATGCCTGCCCCACTTCAATTTGCAATTTCTGTCCGGTGGCGATAATTTCACTGCCAGGGCCAATCCCGCCAATTTCTCCAAGAGGCATTAACAGTACCCGGCCGGATTTAAATCCTACGACTTCGGCAGATAGGGGCTCTGTAGAACCTTTTACACTGATTAAACAATGTTCTCCAAGTTCCGCAGCCGGGCCGTCAGCTTCTACTGTTAATCCAACAATCTGATTAACCTTGCCAATCCGTTTTACCGGATCCAAATTTTGAAGAAACCGTAAATATTTATCAGCCTGAAATAAGGGCATTTTATCAGAACTCATAGAAGTCATTGAATTTTGCCAACCTTTAAAAGTTCAGTCATAACCCGTTCCAATTGGGATTTAACCCTAGCATCCAGATTTCCTTGATCGGTTTCAATAAAGCAATTGCCCGCGGGAATACTACAGTCTTCCTTAAAATCAATTCTTTTGGGTTCATTAAATGCGCTTTGGAGAAAAACCTGATTTTCGCGGAGCAGTTGCAGGTCATCAGAATGAATCCGAATCGTTATCATATTGGCCGTCGAAGCCTTGATCAAAGCTTCACGCACAATTTGAATTTGACGATCTTTATCAAGCTCTATTTCTTGGCCAATAATCTTTTCTGCAATCGCCACCGCCAATTTTAACAGTTCTGGTTCAGAAGTACCAATCCGCTCTTCTCGTTCCGTTTCAATTTCATTAATCAAGGCCAATGCCCGATCAAGATTTTCGGTAAGCTCTTGTTTGACAGCGACTACTGCGGCTTCTCTCCCCGTAGCTAAGCCTTGTTGATGTGCCTCTTCTTTAATAACGGCCGTTTGCTGATTGGCTTCTTCCAACTTCCCTGTAACTTTTTGATTGGCTTCTTCAATAATTCCGTCTGCTTGTCGATGTGCATCAGCAATAACAGTCTCCGCTTGCTGTTTGGCTGTTTCGATTGACTTGGCAGCCGTTTGCCGAGCGCCCTCCAGAACCAAGTCCGCCTGATCTTTAGCATCGCGAACAACGGTGTCAGCCTTTTGATCAACCTCATTCAACACGCTTTTGGGTTTTATGCCAAACAAAGAAGGCTTATCGACAGATTTTTCAGTGCCTGAGAAATTCTTGATGTCACGCTGAAAAACGCCACGGCTGACGGTTGTTTCCATTGCCGGTCCTGCTTTTTCTTCATGAATTGAAGGCTGTTCCTTAGTGCCAGAAAGTAATGATTCCAGTGTTGCAGCTATATCGGCAATGTGATCTAAATTAATATCTTCCGTTCCGCCCTTGGTTTCGACTCCTTGTTTGGCCGTAGTCGGCGGAAACCACTTTTTTTCATTTTTCAGTTGCGGTTTAGGTCTAGGTTTCGGCTTATCTTCAAAATCTAGCAAAACAGATTCCAACCGTTTGCGGTCGGCTTGGCTTATCGTGATGGCAATATTATCATCATCATTTTCAGGGCTATCTTCTTCTTTTGCGGCAGGCGGTTCCGATGTATCATCAGTTACAGTTTTATCCAAGAAAATTTCTTCTTGGTCTGCTGTTGGGCTCGAGACCTCATTAATAATAGAAGGATTCCCGGTATTCTCAACCGAATTCAGATTATTCGGGATATCTTCTCCTAAAAGGGCCCGCCGTTCCTGTTCGTCGAGAATAAAAAAAGAATCCACATCAACTGGAGGTAATTGACGCGGATGGGTTTCAACCAATTGCTCAGACTTAATGATCTTAGACAATCAGTTCGTCCTCCTTGCCCCGTGAGATGACGATCTCGCCGGCATCCTCAAGCTGTCTGATGACATTAACTATCTTTTGTTGGGCTTCCTCAACGTCACGAAGACGAACCGGTCCAAGGAAATTCATATCTTCTTTTAATAAATCCACTGCACGCTTGGACATATTCTTGAAGACCAAATTTTTAACTTCGTCACTAGCAGTCTTAAGGGCCATACCAAGATCTTTAGTATCAACATCACGCATAACGCGTTGAATCGTTCTGGTATCAAGTTGAGCAATATCTTCAAAGACAAACATCCGGCGTTTAATCTCATCCGCCAGTTCCGGATTATCCTCTGCCAAAGCTTCCAAAATCGTTTTTTCAGTACCGCGGTCCACCCGATTTAAAACGCTAACCACGGATTCAATACCACCAGCAATTGAAAAGTCTTGCATGACAAAAGAAGATAATTTTTTCTCCAGAACCACTTCCACTTCATGAAGAACTTCCGGCGACGTACGGTCCATTGTCGCCAAACGTTTGGCCACTTCGACCTGCTGCAAAGGAGGGAGTGCTGATAATATAATTCCAGCCTGTTCCGATTTTAAATAAGCCATCACCAAGGCAATGGTTTGGGGATGTTCATTTTGAATGAAATTTAATAATTGGCTGGGTTCAGTCTTTCTGGCAAAATCAAAGGGCCGGACCGTTAAGGACGAAGTCAACTTTTCAATGACATCATCGGCTTTATGCGTACCTAAGGCCTTATCCAAGATTTCACGGGCCATTTCGATACCGCCCGATAAAATATATTCTTGGGCCAGACAAATCTGGTGAAATTCTTCAATAACCTGATCCCGAAGTTCCGGCGGAACTCTTTTCAGGTTGGCAATCTCTAAAGTTATCTCTTCAATCTCATCTTCCCGGAGATGTTTTAAAATACCCGCCGAAACATCCGAGCCAAGAGATATCAGTAATATTGCAGTTTTCTGTTTCCCGGTTAGTTCTAATGTCTTTGACAAAAGAGTCACTCCGTTTTATTGTATTTCTAATTTAATTTTGTTCTTCCGACAACCAAGCTTTTAACAGTACAGCGACTTCCTCAGGCTTTTCACGGGCGATCTTTTCAATAGCCGCCAATCTTTCATTCCGAGCCCGGTCTTCCAGTGTAACCGCTTGTTGTTCCATTTCAGGAACAATTTCCGTGGTCCCGCCGTTGGCCTGTTCTCGTTGTGCGGTATCCTCAATCAGCTTATCAATTTTAGTACCAATAATTGGGACCGGCATTTCATCCACTTCCAATTCTTCAATTTCAGATTTATGTCGCCGTCTGCCAAACTTTCCTTTGGATTTTCGTGCTTGGTCCTCTTCCACCTGAGCAATAGTCGCTAATTCTTCGCCATCTTCGCCATTTTCTGTATACTTCTTGTCTTTTTCTTTCACAGTCTTTAGAACTTCAACTTTAGGCGGCACCGGTTCCTTGACAATAACCAAAACAATCAAAACTAGTAGTAAAATGCCTAAGATAGAAGCTGTTACGATAGTAGTCCAAGGTGTTTGCTGCTGCTGTTGAGACTGTTGGGCTGGTTTCGAAAAGTTAATGGTCTCGACCGTCAGCCGATCACCACGGGTTTCATCAATTCCAACTGCATCTTGTACAGTATTATATACTTTTTGTTTGATAACCGGATTTAAATTACCGTCAACCCAAACACCAACTGTCATCCGTTTTACTTTACCGGGAGCAGCAACCCTAAACTCTTCCACCTTGCTAATCTCATAATTGGTCGTCCGTTCGGTCTTTTCCCCTTTATAATTGGTTACTCCCGAATCAGTGGCCTTATATTGAGTGATATTAGAGTCGGTACCCGGGATGCCATTTGCAGAACTCCCGGTTCCTTCATTAGTTTCGGTTTTCTCCTGTTCGCTGCGGGGCGTCCCCTTATCGGCATAAGTTTCACTTTTTAATTCTTGATAGTCAAGATCTAAGTCGGCGCTGACCCTTACAACAGCTTTATTGAAACCGAAGACTTTGGTGAGCATGCTTTCGATGCGTTTTTCAACCGTCGTTTCATATTCCAGTTTAGCTTCTAATGTATCGGCAGCCCTTTCAGAACCTCCGCCCACACCATATTTGGATCCGTGTTTGGAACGGAGTTCGGCTGTCAAATCATTGGCGAAATTATCAATGATCGTCACATTATCATTTTTAAGTCCCGTACTGGCGCAAACTAAATTAAGGATTGCCTCGACCTGGGTTTCAGATAATATACCCGGAGACCGCAGCTGTAATTGCACCGAAGCGGTTCCTTCCGGTTTATCATCAGCAAATACATATTCGTTTTGATCAGGCATATTAAGTAAAACCTTGGCATCCACAATGCCATCAAGTTGTTGCAAGGTTCTGGTTAATTCCCCGGCTATTGCCCGCTGCCGGTTGATTTGATTGGTAAAATCAGTTGTACTGAAAGAGTTCTTATCAAAGATCTCCCAACCTACAACCCCGCCGTGGGGAATTCCTTGGCTTAATAGATTAGCACGCACCGATAAAGCATTGGGAACTTCAATCCCGCCGGTCGTCGTAGTCCGGTAAGGAACTTTTAATTCATCCAATTTGGCGATAATTTCGCTCTGATCCTGATCGTTCAGTCTGGCATAAAGCAAGTCATATTTAGGGGTGCCCATAACCCATATCAATAAGGCAATGGTAACTAAAGATCCCACCGTCAGAGAAACGACTAAAATCTTTCGGTTACGGCTCATATTGGTCCATAGGTTTTTGATTTGTTTGAGAAATTCGTTCACTTTACCCTCTGATCCTCCGGAAAATATAGCTACATTAATTTTATAATCTTTTGTACTATCGAAACACCGTTTTGATGTTCAGTTCAGTCAGAGATCGTCGTGAAATGAAACCGTTAAAGGAACCCGGCTTTTTATTGATTTTCCTTTTTCATCACTTCACAGGTCATTCACCCAAACTTGCCAGTGTTCATCAACAAAATACCAAATCTTTGATGTCCGTAGACATCGTTCTAAAATTTTTAAGCATGCGACTTGAGAAGCAGAATTTACCCAATTCATTTTTCAGTATCCAATTTGTCTGATATTCTAGGTAAAGCCTAATCCTTTAGGCTAACTGCCCGGCCTCATGCCGCATGCTTTTATTATCGCTATTCAATTGCTTTGATGAAAACAACGGATTGAATCCCTCGTTCAGTTAAACCTGCGTACGCATAATTTCCTGATAGGCTTCAACAACTTTATTCCGAATTTGCATCGTCATATCCAACGCCAAACTAGCCTTTTGTGCCATTACCATGGCCTGGTGTACATATTCCAATTTTCCCTGAGCAAGTTGCCCATCGAGTTCCGCAGATTGTAATTGAAGATTATTAACAGGTTCTAAAGCCCTTGATAAAACTTTTTCAAAAGATTCCGCCACCAAAGGATTGTTTTCCTGCGCCGGTTGTAAAGCTCCCAAAGATTGTAAAACCGAACCTGAAATTTCGGTAGGCCGGTCGATTGTTTTCGCCGGATTGATTGAATTCAAAGATTTTAAAACCGATATAGGCGCAACGGGACGGTTAATCATATCCATAGAATTGTCTCCTCACTGTCGCTAATGAATTTTGACCATTCATTCCTGGTTGCCAGCTTAAATCTTTCCCAATTCCAACGAAGCGCTGAAAATAGTTTTGGCGGCATTAAAAGCTGTTACATTGGCTTCATAGGAACGGCTGGCGGTAATTAAATTTACCATCTCGCTGACCGGATTAATATCCGGATAAAGCACATATCCATCAGCATTGGCATCCGGATTCGACGGATCAAAAGCCATTCGTGGCGGGTTGCCGTCAGGTTCAACACGCAGGACTTTCACTCCGGCGGGCTTTGCAATCATGCGTCCGTCATCGGATATATAATTATCCAGCACTTCCGCGAATACAGGAACCTTCCGTTGATAAGGACCGCCTTCTTTAGTTTTCGTCGTATTGACATTGGCTAAATTATCGGAAATTAAATCCATCCGTAATCGTTCGGCCGTTAAGGCCGAAGCGCTGATTTCCATATTTCGAAATAAATCCATTTAAATTATCTCCCCTCAATAACCATTTTTAGACTCGTCATTTTGCCTTTCCAGCGTTCGGAGACGGACTGAAAATAAAGGGAATTTTCAGCAACCTGGGCCATTTCATATTCCGGGTCAACGTTGTTGGTATCAAACCGGCTCTCCGTTCTCGTTTCCCGGTTGATTCTTACCGGCCCGATCTCGGCTACAGTATTGACAATGTGTTTGGGATGGGTCTTTACCATCTCCAATTCATCTTTGGTAACGTTATCTAATAAACTTTTGAAATCAATATCCAATCTTTTATAATGGGGAGTATTCACATTGGCTAAATTTTGGTTTAACAATTGCTGCCGAAGGTTGGATGCGTCCATGGAACGTTCGAGAAGTTTACTACTCCGGCTGTCGATTAAATCTGTCCACATATTTTTACACCTCACCGATTAACTCTACGAATGTAATCGGTATTTCTCTCCCAAAGTTTAGCATTTTACATTAAAATATTTCTCTGCCATTTGGGAAAATCCTGCCACTTACGAGTTTTTTTGCTAAATAACTTTAAAAAGTTAGATTGGGGGCGGGAATATCCTTCAGCTTGATTCAAATCCTCTTGAGTGGTCACAGTTTGAATAAAAACAGGAAATTATTGGAACAGAGTAGAAAAACATTCCTATTAATAGCAGGAATCTACAAACGCTAGACGAAATTTAATCTTCGAGCATTCATTTTTTCGACCTTTTATTGGTTTTCATAAAGTGAAAGCAATTCGGTTAAAACGGCGAGAGCGTCATTTTCGTTTACAAGTTTAAAGCCTTCTATATCGCCAGCCACTCGAAGGAGCAAAGCCTTTGACAGTCGCTGAATATTTGTCAGTTCTTTACGGCGCTGATAAAGATCTTTTAGCAGTAAATAATCAGCTTGGGTCATCCGTAACAATATTGTCGATAACATAGGGTATTGTTCCCGGATTCGCATCGATTGTTCGAAGGGAACCACGATCACTGCGGATTGTTGCTCTAAAAAATCCTTGATTTTCCGGCGGGATAATTCTTTGATTACGATCGTTCCCGCTGCATAGTCTCCAAGCCGCTTGGCCTTTTTATTAAAAAACATGGTGAAGACTCCGATTCCATAACAAAAAGGCAGGAAGTCTATCATCCGGATCACATTGCGGAGTAAAACATTCCAGAACGAAAGGGCATACCCTGCTTCATGGCGGACACGAATGTTAACCAGCTTTTTGCCAAGGGTCTGGCCATTCATCACCGTTTCCAATATGATATAGTATCCGATCAGTATGACCAGTATCAAACCGACTAAAAGAGCGCCAGCCAGCGAATAACGCCAGTTGGTGATTTTACTTTGCAGACTGCTCAATTTTAGCATACTTAAAGAACTAAAGATCCCTAGTATCAATACCCATTGAATAACGGTATCAATCGCAATTGCCAAAAATCGGGACCCGATTCCGGCAATTTCATAATTGAGTTCAATATTTTCGGGAGTAACTATATTTACGGCATCATTCATTTTATTTTCCTTTCATTAACACGCATTTAGGCGTGAAAATAGGAGTTAGCTGATGGCCTTCCCTTTTATTCAAATCAGACAAAAACGCTGGACCCGGTTGCAACAACTATTGATCCAAGCCGAAAAAAAGAAGCTGTCTTCTTTTTCCAAAGCAGAGATCATTGAATTATCCGTTCTTTATCGCCAAGCCGCCACTGACCTGGCTGCTGCCAAAACCCAAGGTCTTCCGGATGATCTCATTCGATTTTTAAATGATTTAGTCGGCCGCTCTTATCACTATATTTATCGAACGAAAAAAACGACCCTTCGGCAATTGGGTTATTTTATCACCACAGAGTTCCCCGACCTTTTTCGGCAAAACTGGCCGGTTATCCTGTTTTCTTTAATAATCCTATTCGTGGGTTGGCTGGCGGGCTTTCTTGGATATCAAGCCGAGCCGGAGTTTATGAAAAAAATATTACCCAATGAATTCACCAAGAATATTCTTCAAGGTTATTTGAAGAAAACCTGGTTTAATGACCCTCTGGTTTCCAGGCCCTATATATCTTCATTTATCATGTACAATAATATCAGGGTTGCCATTCAAGCCTTTGGCGGCGGGATGTTACTGGGTATTCTAACTTGTTGGGCCGTTTTATTCAACGGCTTTATACTTGGAGTTTTATCGGCGGTTTTTTTAAAACATGGTCATCTATTATCTTTTTGGGCCATGATTTTGCCCCACGGGGTGATCGAACTGACCGCCATAAGCCTTTCAGCCGCAGCTGGTTTATTACTTACCAGGGCCATTCTATTTCCCGGTGATTTAAGCCGTTCTGATGCCTTAAAAATTTCCGGCGTCAAAGCCGTCAAACTGTTAAGCGGCACCGTCATCATGCTTGTAGTAGCCGGCCTGATCGAAGGCTTTTTCAGTACCATCTCCACTAAGCTCATCCCCGAATCCTTCCGTTTGCTGTTTGCTACCGTTACCGGAATTTTATTATGGCTTTATTTCAAACCCCGTCCAATTCAAAATAAGTCCTGCCTCTTTAAATAATTGTAATGTTCAATCACGCTTTGGCGGATATTGGACGGATTGACTTCCAAAACTTTGATTCCATAATTATTCAGGGATTTCACCATCAAACCCCGTTCTTTTTCCAATTCCAACACCGTTCCCTTCAGATAAGCGCTTTGTTCATCGGTTATCGGAATTTCCAACAAACTTTCCAACGAATTCTGCCGGGAAAGTACGCAAATGACCAAATGATGACGGCTAATGATTTGCAAATAACTGATCAATTCTTTGGAAGATTCATTATCCAGGAGATCGGTATAAACAAAAATTAAACTCCTTTTATTCACTTGGCCCTGGAAAAAATTAAAAGCGCTACGATAGTCGCTCTCCACCATCACGGCCTGGACATCAAAAAGTTGATTGATCAACTTTTGCAGATGGCTTTTTCCCTTACCAACCGGCAAAAAGCGTTCAATCCTGCTATGAAAACTTAAAGCCCCCACCCTATCACCGTATTCTTGAATATTAAATGCCAGTAAAATAGCTGAATCTAAAATGTGATCCAGGCGGGAAGTATTGGACGTGATCGGGTCAAACAGCATTCGGCCCGTATCCAATATCAGATAAACATTTTGATCCTTCTCTGGTTCAAATTCATTGATAAAAGGTTTACCACGATGGGCAGTAACTTTCCAATTGATTTTCCGGTAATCATCGCCGTGAGTATATTCACGTAGCTGCGCCAATTCTCCGCTAGCCCCAGGCTGTTTTAAACGGCGGCGCATACCGGCATCGCTTCCTGTCAATCCAGCCAAAGCTCCATTGAATAGTTTCGCCAAATCTGGATAAACCTTAAGTTCTTGTTTCAGCGGTATTTTCACCTGGTAAGCGAATAAATGCAGTCTGCCGTCCCTGCGCAGGTTCAAATCGCCAAAGTCAAAAACGCCTCGTAACGGGGAAATCATCGAATATATAAAATTTTTTTCTTCGTGAGCGGGTATCTTGATGGTACCCTGACACTCCGGGGCTTTTACAACGAAAGGGGGTTCATCTTTCACAAGGACCGAAATGGATTGGCCGCTGGAATTGGCAAGAAAAATTTGCACTTCAGATGGTTGATTTTGATAAGATGGGTTTTTGAACTCACGTCTCGCAATGAACCGGGGTTGTTTTAAAGTCAGCCATCGATCACCAAACCAGGCGATGAATAACGCCAGAAGTCCATAACCCAGATACCAGCCAGGCCAAAGAAATGCCGCCACAGCCAGTCCGAACAGCAATCCAATGAAATACCAAGTGAAAACCATGGTTACCTCGGCACTTTCAAGTTATTGACAATATTTTGAAGGATTGCATCGCTGCTCTTTCCATCAATGAGCGCCTCCGGTTTGACCAAAACCCGGTGAGAAAGCACCATATAGACCACTTCCTGAATATCATCGGGAATGACATAGTCTCGGCCGCAAAAGGCGGCATATCCTTTGGCGGCATGGAGTAAATAAATCCCGGCCCGGGGGCTTGCACCCAAAATCAGTAAGGAATTTTCACGGGTTGCCTTGATAATCTGATAAATATAATCAATAATGTCCGGCCTGACCGTGACGGATGCCACCATCCGACGGATTTCCAATATCCCGTTGGGGTCCAGCACCGGCCGGATTTTCTCCAAATCACGATCTCCCACCAATTGCTCCTGATAGCGCTGATAAATCGCAATTTCTGTGGCACTATCGGGATAGGACAATTGCAGTTTCAGCAGAAAACGGTCAAGTTGGGCCTCAGGTAATGGATATGTTCCTTCATATTCTAAAGGGTTTTGGGTGGCCAGAACCGTAAAAATACCGGACAACGCTTTCAATTCTCCGTCAATCGTGACCTGCTTTTCTTCCATCGCTTCTAAAAGGGCTGCCTGAGTCTTGGGCGGCGTCCGGTTGATTTCATCGGCGAGCAATATGTCTGTAAAGATAGGACCCGGTCGCAAGGAAAACTGCTGCCGTTGATGATCAAAAATATTCGTGCCGGTTATGTCAAGTGGCATCAGATCAGGAGTGAATTGCACTCTTTTATAGTCAGCCGATAAAACTCGGGCGAAGGACTTCGCAATCAAAGTTTTAGCCACTCCGGGCGGCCCTTCCAGCAGTACATGGCCTCCTACAAAAAGGGCAATTAAAAGTCCTTCAATTACATCTTCCTGGCCCACAATCACTTTAGCGAGTTCTGATTTTACCTGTTCACAAAAGGACTGGACTTTTTCCATGCGAGGAACTCCTTTCGATACGCATCCAACTTGGAAGCAATCATTAAAAATTGTTTCAGAGAAAGCTTTTGAGACAAGCCGCCCGAAGCGGAATATAATTTCAAAATCGGCTGATACTCTTTGCCGGTAAGCCGGTTGACTGCAAATATCAACTGTTCAGGCGGAGTATCCACGGGCAGGTGAATAAGCTCAGCCATGATCCTGAGTAAATCGTGCCATAAATTATCAAGGACGAATTGCTCTACTTTAGCTTGCTGAAAAAGACCGGCC